>NZ_JAMBMW010000002.1:0-221514 GCF_024208055.1 Candidatus Nebulibacter yamunensis | reverse complement strand
AAATCATTTAATGTGGTCCCAGATGCAAATAATGTGGGTCGAGAAATTTATAAAGTCATTTAATGTGGGTCAGAAAATATTTATAGAGTCAATTAATGTGGTCCCACTTTGAGCGATAAAAGCGGGTTGGGGTGATTATGAAAGCGAGCCGCTACAGTTATTGGTGATTTGCTTGTGACAGAAGATATTACACACGATGAATACCAAAATCTTGAAAGTATTATTTTTGACTAACGTGCTATCTAAACTAATCAAACAAACCTTTGAGCAGCACTTCAAGCCCGTTAAAGACCTGGGGATAAGCGATTGGTCAGAATCGCATGTGTACTTACCTGCGGGGACCTCAGCAGTGCCAGGCAGGTGGCGCACGATTGCCTATCAAAAAGGCGTGTTTGAAGCGATTGAATCTCCAAAAACCAACAAGATTACGCTGATGTTCGGGGCACAATTGGGCAAAACATCAATTTTAAACAACAGCCTTGGCTACTATATTCAGCATCAACCCGAGTCGCAGATTGTGATGCAGCCGTCTGAATCAGATGTTAAAACGTGGTTAGAAACTAAGTTTAACCCGATGGTGGATAATTGCCCAAGCATCCGTGATTGCTTGGCAAAGCCACGCGGGCGTGAGGGAGTCAATAACCAAAAGATGAAGTCTTATCACGGTGGTTTTTTAATGCTTTCTTGGTCTGGGTCCCCCAACACCATGCGAGGTCGTTCAGCACCTAAGATTTATGCCGATGAGGTCGACGGTTATGAACGCACCAGCGAGGGGCATCCAGTTAATTTGTTATGGCAACGTGCGGCAACCTTTGGCAGTAAGCGTAAGCTATTAATCACGAGCACACCCACGCACAAAGGTGCATCTTTTGTTGAGATGAGTTATCTGTCAGGCGATCAGCGTCAATACTATGTACCTTGCCCGCATTGTGAGGAATATCAGGTGTTGCAGTGGAAAAACGTCACTTGGCATAGTGACAAAGGCAAGCATGACACACAAAGCGCGTATTATACGTGTGAGCACTGTGGCAGCTTAATCAACGATGGACAGAAACTTGCAATGATACGTAAAGGTGAATGGCAGGCAAGAATGCCATTTAATGGACATGCAAGCTTTCATTTAAATGAGTTATACAGTCCATTTAGAACCTTTGCTGATATTGTGCAATCGTTTTTGGAGAAGAAACAAACAGGTGATTTAAAAACCTTTGTCAATGTATCCCTTGCTGAAACGTGGGAGGAAGAAGGTGAGCAGGTCGAAGCAGGCAGTTTACTTGCCCGTGTTGAGCATTGGGAGGTATTACCAGAGGGAATCGTGTTAATCACTGCAGGTATTGATGTTCAGCAGGATAGAATTGAGCTCCAAGCAGTTGGCTGGGGAGTGGATGAAGAAAGCTGGGTGATTGATTATAAAATCTTTCACGGCGAGACAAGTGAGGATGAGGTTTGGCGCGAGTTGACGCAATACCTCCTGCATAAGCGTTATCAGCATGAGTCTGGGAAACAGCTGCCAATTGCCTTTGCCTGTTTAGATACTGGCGGCACCAATAACATGACCTCTAAGGCGTACGATTATGTCAGACGCAGTCGTGTAGGATTGCCATTTGCGATTAAAGGGCGAGGCGGTGAGCACCCATTTGTATCCGCCCCCAGTCGCAAACGTGTGCCCAATAAAAAAGCGTTTGACTTATACATGGTTGGCACCGATGAAGGTAAAAGTATTTTATATAATCGATTAAAACTTGAAGAACGCATAGGTGCTAGCGTTATCCATTTCGATGCCACTATCTGTGATGCGCGTTATTTTGGACAATTGACAGCTGAGAAACGTCTGCTACGTTATCAAAAAGGCTTCCCAAAATATGAATGGCATAATGTTGCGCCTGACAAACGTAACGAAGTGCTAGATACTTATATTTATGCACTGGCTGCATTAAGAATTACCAATATTGATTTGAGTTTAAAGCGCCAGCAGCTGTTGAAAGAAGCAAAGGAAAAAGCACAGAAAGCGCCTGCTCAAAAAGGCTATAAACTGTGAACTGTTCGGAAACTCCGAACAGTTTAGTGTGAAGTCAGTTTTGAGCTGCAATTACTCATAATCGATATCAATTAAGTCCACAAAATGATCAATAACGTTTGGTAGAGCAGCAAAGCGTTTAAGCGTTATTTGCTTAAGTGAGCCTGTTGCTCGACAAAGTGCATCATAGTCATTTAGTGATATCGCACGCTCAAGTTTTTTTATTTCGGCTAACTGGTCTTTGTACCAGTCATCAATCCATTCATTTGCGGTAGCTTTTTTGATTCTATTTTCTTAGCGCGGTTTAGTCTTTGATTTATTGATCGGTGTGTAGCCATTAGTCACCTGTTATGCTATTTCTTTTAGAGCGCTAACTGAGATTAATTTTTGTACATCTCTACCAATCCAAACGCAGTCATCTCCTTTTAAATATTCCGCTCCTGCATGAGCTTTTGCATCATGCCAACTGATATTATGGATAATAAATAGCTGGGCTATTTGTTTTGACGTCATGGACTCTAATACATCATGATCAACATGTGTAAAAATATTTTTTTCAATGTGATCTTGTTGGGAGGGAGTTGGGCTGATCTTTGAAATATGCCAAGCTCTATCTATTTTTTTCCAGCGCATAATTTTTGTCCTTAAACCAGTTATGTGATTTATATTGCCAACGACAACGGTGGCAAACATCTTATTTTAAAAATAACAATTACTTATTACAATCCACGCTGTTTATTAAAACAGCGACTTATATTAAATTTTGATAACAAACAAAAGTTTCAATCCAACGCTATTTAAATATTTTAAATAGCGACTAATATTTTCTTTATGTTAAATTTTAACAACAAATAAAAGTTTCAATCCAACGCTATATTAACTGTTAATATAGCGACTAAGTTAGTAAACACTATTTAATTTTTTTTTGCAAGTTTTTTTCAGCCTCCTTCCAGATCAACTCATGATGCAATTTGTCAGCATACTTAATAGACACAGCAAGTTTTAAAATTTTTCTAAGCGCATCTCCTTCTGTGCTACACCATTCATATTCCTCTCGCACTGTAGGCATGACATTTATACCCGCATAATCCCCGCCAACAAACTCGGCTACCCATTGCTCTGGGTAATCGTATAGTTTGGCTGGCATTGATCCAAAAGCAGGGTAATCATCTTGATGGTCTTCAAGTTTGACTAATCTAATCACTCCAAAAAAAGTTTCGATTTCTTTAGTTTCGATTATTGGATATTCTTCAAATATTGTTTTCATTTTTATTTCCTTTACTGCCTGCTCCCGGGAGGCTTTCCGCTACCAGGTCCGTCCTGGTATGTGTACTATTATATGGCGTTACGCCAGGTAAAGCAAGTGGTTTTTTAAAAAATATTAAATATTTTTGAATAAAATTTTTATGAAATCATCATCCAAAGCCCTATCATTATTATGCAAGTACAACAATATCTGCTCGGCTAAATAAGATAGATTCATTTTTCCGTTTTCCCATCGATTTACATGTCTGCCTTTGCTGCGGTCGTGACCAAGCAATATAACCTCAAGTTGCGTTTGATTTAATCCAAGTTTTTTGCGCACGGATTTAACGAGCGCTGGAGTAGCTAATTGATTATTACTTTGCATATTAAACAACCTCAAGTTGTGGTTTGTCAGTTATCCATGTCCAGGCAATGCAACGCTCAAAATCGGCAAGCCACAAAAATGCATCAAGATACAACGCTCCACAGTCATGTATAACCGTTGTGATCGACGGAGCATTAGGTATTTGCTGCGCGTTTACTTTTGCTGTCAAAAATCTAAAATGCTCTTTAATCAACATCCACGCTCGCACTGCTTGCCTTGATCTTTGGACTATATAGCTTGTTGTCAGTGGGATGCCAGCACTACTTGCCTGAGCTTGCTCATGAGGAGCGGCAGGACCATAAACAGTAACAATTAATATACTGTGATCTGTTAGTATTTTTGCAGAGTAGTGTGCTAAATCGGGGACAGGCAGAGGCTGTGCGATACGAGAGTCAATACACTTTTTGAGCCACGGTTTTAATAATTTTATTGTTTTATCGTTTATGGTGTTGCGATAGCATCTATCTTTGTCACCAGTTGGCAAGGTTAAATGCGTTAGATAGTTATTGCTCAATATTATCTCCTTAGCTGAGTAAACTCAACTCCCACGTTGGGTGATAAAATCCCGTCATCCCATCATCCATTTTTATTTTTAAATAAGAGCCTCTAGCTCCAATAATAACCCCTGATGTTGGATTACCATCACCTGTATAAATAACTCTTTGTCCTTTATAAGCTGTTACACCATAATGCTCGTTTATATACTCTAAACTCATAATTCATCCTCCATCAATTTATCAATCATTCAAATTTCTCAAGCGCCTTAATTAAACGCCAACTTAATTAACTGCTAGTTTTTGCTATTGTCATTTTTATTTATTCTTTTTTTTATTGAACGTAAATACAACTTAACTCGTTATTTACATAGCATAATACTTTTTGATTTTCTAATTTTATCCTAACACCCGTACCCTCAAAAAATGCCTCGTCTGGGGTGGTCCTTGTAGCACCTTGCTTTAACTTATCAAAAATCTCTGAAGGGGTGTTATTTTTAGTTTGGATAATTGCCATCTCTCATTACTCCTATGTTTGTTTAATCTAATACCATATTAAAAAATAATCTAAACCTTATTATTTATTTATTTTTATATATCTCAAGCGCCTTGCCCTCTAAGTATTTAAATGTTTTGAGCAGACTAGTAAAACTATCTCTTGCATCAATCCAAGTCTTGCTATTAGCAGCATTTATCAGGTCGTCAATTGCCTGCTGTGCACAGATAAGTCTGGCTTGCTGCTGTTGGTCCTCAGCTTTTGCATAAGCCTCGTCCACTTGCCCCCTTATTTTTTTTAAGTGTTGCATTGCATTGGCGCGTATTGAGTTTGCCCAATCTATTTGCTTAGGGGATCCATTTAACGGGATTAGAGTGGCATTTATAGTGTCAATTTTGTCTTGTTTTGCTTTCTCTTTGCAATCATAGCAAATTTGCTCGGCTAGCCATGCTGCTTTATGCTCCCTCTCGTTACGCACATTTGTGCCAAGGATGTTATGCTCTTTAGTATGTCCGCATATGTGTGTCACTGTATAGTTAGCCATTTTTTATTTCCTTTACTGCCTGCTCCCGGGAGGCTTTCCGCTACCAGGTCCGTCCTGGTATGTGTACTATTATATGGCGTTACGCCATGTAAAGCAAGTGGTTTTTTAAAAAATAACTATTTTTTTTGAATTGCTTACGTGTGTTCAGTTTGAACAAACATTGCACAAACGCCAACTCCACCTGCTCTAAAATGAACATATAACCTTGGGGGGAGGGGATATGGATATAGACGAAGAATTACAACAGAAGAAAACTGAATTGCAGTCGATACGCGCATCGATTAACAAAGCGTTGGCTAATGCGCATATTGCGTCATATGGTGCAGCTGGTAACACGGCAAACTATCGTGATTTAAAAAACTTGCGTGCGGAAGAATCGCAACTTGTGTTTGCAATTAAACAATTGGAATTAATCAAAATAGGTAAAAATCCGTACGGTATTGTAACAGCAAGCTTCAGGGTGCGCTGATGGGTTTGTTATCGCTTTTTAAGCGCTCAAAGCCCTCTAGATACATAGGGCAAAAGTGGATAGGTGTCCAACATCAAAGAATGTACGAGTCTGCTCGCTCGCAATTAGTACGTGATATTTTTAGTGGTGGGGATATTGATGAGATTATCGAGTCTCAAGCCAGTGCAATTGTAAGGCGCGCCCGTGAAGCTTATGCCAATAATGATTATGTAAAAGGCTATATATCAATGGCATGCACTAATATCATCGGGCACAAAGGCATCCGCATCCAATGCAAAACTAAAAGCGAATCACTCAACAACAAAGTGGAGCTGAACTTTAATCGTTGGGCGCGTCGTGGCAAGTGTGATGTTACGGGGCAACTATCACTTATTGATGTGCAATTGGCGTGTGTGCGCTCACTACTGCGAGACGGTGAGTTTTTTGTGCTAAAACATGTCATTGACGGGCAGTTACAATTGCAATTAATTGACAACACACGCATCGATGTGACTAAACGCGCGAGCTTAAGCAATGGCAATAGAATTATTAACGGGATTGAACTGAACCAATTTGGTAAGCCTCAAGCCTATTATTTAGTGGCTGATGATGGTGCGGATACACAACGCATTGCGGCTAATAACATGATTCACGGCTTTATTCACGAATTTGTTGGGCAAAAGCGCGGCATTTCGACGATTGCTACGGCGTTAATTCGATTAGGTCTGCTAAAAGAGTTTGAAACGGCTGCGGTGGATAATGCCAGATGTAACGCTAAATCGATGGGCTTTTTTAATCAAGCAGAAACAGAGGTTGATTATAGCGCATTAATCGATAGAGACGGGGGCGCAGATAATAGCTTTGACATCCAAACATTGGATGATCGCGCGCAATTTCATGTCATCAAGTCAGGTTACAAGCTCGAAAAGTTTGACGGGCAGTTTCCAAGCTCCAACTACGCCCCTTTTAAAGAATCAATTTTAAAAGCGATTAGCTCAAGCTTAGGCTATGGGGTGAATTACATCAATCTAGGCAATGACTTAAGTGGAGTGAGTTACTCAAGCGCAAGACAAGGGCTATTAAGCGAGCGTGATGCGTGGCGCATGCTGCAAACACTTGTTATTGACGCGCTGATGCGCCCAATTTTTGAAAGTTGGCTTGAGGTTGAGTACGCAAGTAGCAGATTGGGGAATATCAGCGTATTAAGCTTTGATAATTTAATCGACACAGTACGCTTCCAAACTCGCTCATGGGCGTGGATTGACCCGCTAAAAGATGCCAAAGGCACCTCGGAAAGCATTAACAATCACACGATGAGCTTGTCACAAGCGATTTTAGATGCAGGTGGCGACCCTGAGGATACCTTAAACCAGATTGCCGCTGATTTAGCGCGCTTAAAAGAGTTAGGTATCGTTAATCAAATAAGCACTGAGGGGGACATTAAAAAACAAGTAGAGGAGGGGGTAAATAATGCAGGGCTATATCAAGACGATTAAAGAAGCGGAAGTTTTGACACGTGATTACACATTTAACGCCACGCATAGCAAGATTGACGTGGATAAGCGCACGGTTGAGCTCAGTTTCTCGAGCAATACGCCTTATCAGCGCTGGCAAGATGCCAATGAGGTATTAGAGCATCGCGCGGGAGCAATTGATTTATCGCGTTTAAACAACAAAGGCGCTCTGCTCGTTAATCACGATTGGAATCGTCAAATAGGGGTGGTGGAGCATGCTTATATAGATGGGGATAAAGCGCGCGCGGTGGTTAAATTTTCCAAGCGTCAAGAGGCACAGGATTTTTTCCAGGATGTCCAAGATGGGATTATTGCCAATGTTTCCGTTGGCTATAAAGTCGACAGAGCGGAGCCTGACCATACCAACAAAGCGGTGAGAGTTACTCGCTGGCAGCCGTTTGAAATTTCATTGGTTAGTGTGCCTGCCGATGTTACGGTCGGCATTGGACGCAATCTTGCACAAAATAACAACGATGACGTTGCTGAACTAAAATCGGCTTTAAATCAAGTAAACCAAAACGTAAATAATATCAATCCAGAGGGGGAGAGAATGAACCAAGAAGCAAGAGAAGTTAAAACAGAGCCACAAGTCACACGCTCATTTGATGAGGGGTTAAAAGATGGGGTTAAAAATGAGCGTGAGCGTATAGCAAAAATTGATGCACTGGCGCGCGAGTTTAAGCAAGCGGACTTTGCCCGAAGCTACATCGATAATGGTACAGGCTTTGAGACATTTCAGAAAGATTTACTCTTGCATGTACAGTCCACACAAAGAGAACGATTAAAAATGTTGGAAAGTCAAAGCCCACAAGTCAATGCGGTGCAATCCTGTGCTAATAATATCGGGATGAATGACAAAGAAACGCGAGAGTTTAGTCTCTCACGTGCAGTGCGTGCATTGGTGAATCCATTTGATATAAAAGCGCGTGAGGCTGCCAGTTTTGAGTTTGAGGCGTCCGATGCCGCAAAGCGTAAGCTTGGCATTAATGATGATTCGCTTATGATCCCGCCAGATGTGTTACAGCGTGATTTTAGTATTGCCACTGGCGGTAATGCATTAGTCCCAACGCAACTACAGGCGTCTAGTTTTATTGATATGTTACGCAATAAATCGATTATGCTGAGTATTGCACGGAGATTATCGGGCTTGCGAGGCAATGTAGATATTCCGCGTCAAGTGGAAGGGTCTAACATTTACTGGGTGGGTGAGAATCAGGATGTTGGCGAAGGTAAAGTCACCACTGACCAGATTCATTTAACGCCTAAAACTTTGGGGGCTTACCTAGAAGTCTCGCGTATGCTGATGATTAATAGCTCACTAGATGCTGAAACCATGGTGCGCAATGACTTGTTGGCAGCTGTGGCATTGGGGATTGATACGGCAGCATTATATGGCACAGGCAGCAATCATCAACCGTTAGGTTTGACTAGGGTTAGTGGCATCACGGCAGTTGAATACACTGGGGATAGTCCGTCTTTAGCGGATTATATCGGCTTAGAAACCAGTATTGCGTTACAAAATGCCGATGTTGCCAATATGCGTTATCTATTGAATCCTGCGCTCAGGGGTGCGGCAAAAACCACGCCAAGATTACCAGGTAGTGAGATGACCGTGTGGGAGTCGGGTAACACTATTAACGGTTATACGGTAGAGGTCACTAATCAGATTAAAGCCAAGCAGGTTATTTTTGGTGATTTTAGTCAGTTAATTATTGGGCTGTGGGATGGTTTGCGTTTGACCGTAAACCCTTATAGCTTGGACAAATCAGGTGGTATTCGTTTGGTCGTGATGCAAAGTGTGGACTTTGCCGTGCGCCGCCCTGAGTCGTTTGCGATTGCCAACAAAAAAATAGTATAAGGGGCTAAAAATGAAGGTAGAGTTGTTGCGATCCATTGTTGCTGCAGGTCAAGCGCGTAAGGTGGGGGACGTGGTGGAATTAAGTGCGCATGAGTTTGATTTTTTAGCAGCGCGTGGTTTAGTTCAATTATATAATCCTAAAGAGCCAGAGCCAGAGCCAGAGCCAGAGCCAGAAAAAAAGAAAGCATCATCAAAGAAAACCAAAGCAACTGATAAGTAATCTATGGCGTTGTATTTGGATAATTTTGATTGCTTGTTTAATGATTTTGGTGAGCCTGTACGCGTTGAGCGTACGGGTCAAACTTTAGTTGTCAAACACGATTTAATCGAAAGTCTGCACGATTTAAGCCTTGCTAAATATAAAAACTGCTCAGGTGTGGCATGGCTTAAATTTATTGACAAAAACAAAATCGAGCGGCATGACATGCTGACATTATTAAACAGTGCACAGACGTATCGCGTCGAGCATAAGATGCTAGAGGGCGGTGGACTGGTCAAACTGATTTTAAGTGATGCGGTAAATAATGAGTATATCGATTTCTAAGTCAGAGGCATTTGCTATTGCTGATGCGATAGGTGGCATACAAGCAACTGAGAAAGAGCTTGCTAATGCTTATCACCAATCCATAGGGCGTGCGGTTAATTATGCCAATAAGCGCGTAACGCATGAAATAGCCAGCCGTTTAGATATTCCGTTAAAGTTATTAAGAAAACGACTGTTTGTTTTTAAGCAAGCGGACCAAAATCGCACTTACAAGGTTTGGGCAGGTTTAAATGATTTGCCATTAGATGCTCTCGGCAAACCGAGAAAAAGTGGTGCTGACGTGATTGTGAAAGGTATTACAGCAAGCAATGCCTATATCACAAAAGCAGGACGTGTGCGCTTGCGTGGTACAAGTGAACTAGCAGTGCTGCCAATTGATGAAGCAGCAGAAGATTTGCTACAGAAGCTATTGCCTTACTACTTTTATTATTACTTTGAGAAAGAGTTCACCCAGTTGGTTAAATTTAAGTTTGGTGGCAATTGATGAAAAACAGCATACGAAATACGCGTGCATTAAGCGAGCATATATTAAACACATTACAAACACATGAACCGCGCATTGATTGGCAATTATATCCGGAGGTGCAAACATTGAGTGGCGCTAAATTGCCACTGGCGCATTTAGAGCTACAAAGCTTTGACTTAACGCCAAAAATCACCACGGATTTAAATACCGTTGAATGCACTTTTGCATTGCGTTTGTTGTTTAATGACACCTCCCTGGGGCAGCTTAATATTCGTGATGCAGCGCTTGCACTCAGTACGTTTATTGATGGTAATTATTTTAAAAGCGAACAATTAGAGGCCGCGCAAGTCATTGCCAACCAACAGGACTTTTTTGCGCCAGAAGTGGACGGTTATATCAGTTGGGAAATCCTGTTTTTAATCCGTTTTTACTATGGTGATTCGGTATACGAAGAAAATGGCGCCTCGCCTGATGTTGAAGTAAATAGCAATCTGGATTAGCGATGGACGTGATGCAATACTTAACAGACATGCAACGGCGTTTAAATAATTTGGTTCGCGTGGGTACAGTTATTGAGACAAATGACACACGCTTAAAGGTAAAGTTGGGCGATAATAGCACGGGGTGGCTGCCGTGGGTGACACAAAGAACAGGGGATTGCGTCACATGGTGGAAGCCGTCCGTTGGTGAACAGGTGCTTGTTTTAAGTCCCTCTGGTGAGTTAAATAATGGTATTGTGCTACCTGCCATTTACACTAAAAATCAACCAACACTAAACCAAAATGAGCACACAACGGTTTACAAAGATGGCACTCGTATTAGCTATGATTATGCGCAAAAGAAGCTATCTGTAAATTGCGTTGGTGATATTGAAATCACAGCCGCTAAGACGCTCACTGCCGATATTACAGACTCGGTAACCATTAAAGGTGCTAAGACACTCAGCATTGATTTTACGGGCAATATTGACATCAAAACACCCACGCAAGTCAAAATTGATGCGCCTAATATGATTTGCACGGGCAACTTGTTAGTACAAGGTGGTTTAACGTATATGCAAGGCATGACAGGCTACAACCAAGGCGGTGGTAAAACGGCAACCATTCAAGGGGCGATTAATGTAACTGATGATGTGGTCGCTGATGGCATCTCACTTAAAGGGCATACGCATACTGGCGATAGTGGTGGCAGTACGTCAGCGCCTAGGTAAAAAAAGGAGATTACAATGCTTGAAGTGGTAGAGAGTTTTCTACTATGCACATTAATTACTATGATGAATGTGTTTTTATTGCTAAATCTTGGATTTTTTGATGGTAGCAATACGATCAGTTTAACGAAATACTGTATTTTTAGCTTGGTAGGTTATTTTGTGGGTAGTTGTGTTGTGTTTCTTTTGAAGCAATAAGTTTGAGGTTGTATTGAAAGTGATCTAAAACCAAATTTTTGAAAACTTGGTTTGTTGGTATTTTGTATGTTTATTTTAGGTGATTAGGCAGCACCATGCAATTCAACAGTGTAGTGTAAATTCTCATGATTAATAACATCTTGCAAAGCAAGGGTTATAAAGCTTTTTGGATTCATTTCCAGTGCTTCTGCAAAACGCATAGCAAGTTTAATACCAACAGGTCTGCGACCATGTTCAATATCACACAAATGTTGTTTGGGGATGCCAATTTTTTTAGCAAAGTCTGCCTGTGTGATTTCTTCGCATTTGCGTAGAGCCTGTAATGTATTTGCAAATGTCTGTTGATCACCTAACAATTGGTCCATGTATTTGATTGCATCAGTGCTCATGTTTATTCACCTCATCAATTTCGATATAGTTTAATCCAATTTTCCCGTTATATATATTGCATCGTAATCAATAAATGAGTACATGTCAAGTGTATCTCGCCATGATCCCGCACAATCTTAACTCATATTTAGCCCCATTCTTGATCTATACCATCGGGGGAGGGTGTAAAAATAATGAGAGGGGTAGACCGTTTTACAGGACGTGCCATTGATGATATTGAGCACGTCCAGCAATCAATTAGAGATATTTTAACCACGCCAATTGGGACGCGTGTAATGCTGCGTAACTATGGCAGTCGTTTGTTTGATTTTATTGACAAACCGATGAATAACCAAACGATTGTACAAGTGATATTAGCAGCAGCGCAAGCTATTGATACATGGGAGCCAAGGGTCAAACTTACGCGCGTTGTGCCAACGATTACCAATAGCGGTCGCTTAACTATCGACGTTGATTTTACTTATCAACCTAATGGCAAACCTGCTCAGTTGCGCGGGGTGGTGTTATGAGTGCGTTTAATCTTGCCAAATTACCATTACCTGTATCTATCAGAACTGTAGATTATGAAGCGAACTTTACTGCATTGCTTGAGCAATTTAAAAAGCTAACGCCAGATTACGATGCATATTTAGAATCAGACCCAGTGATTAAGACTTTTGAGGCATGTGCTTACTTGTTAACACTTAAAGACCAAGAGCGCAACGATCAAATTAAGGCAGTCTTAATTGCCTTTGCCAAAGGTGCTGATTTAGATAATTTAGGTGCCTTACTTGCCGAAACTCGACAAGAAAATGAAGAAGATAAGCGCTTTAGAGTACGGATATTAACAGCGCTTGATAAGGTGAGCACGGCAGGGGTAGCACGCGCATATGAAGCGCTCAGTCTCGAGGCAGATACACGCGTGTCGGATGTTAAAGCATATGATGATATAGCACAGCCAGCCAAAGCCTTTGTCACAATACAATCAAATGCGAGTGATAACGGCGAAGCGGATAGCAACCTGATTACTGTGGTTACAAACTATTTAAACCACGAAGATAGAAAGCCACTAGGGGCGCAAGTCATTGTGAATAGTGTACAGGTACTAAATTATACTATCGATGCGGTGGTCAAGTTTGAGCGCTCGGCAGATATTGAAACGGTTAAAAAACATATGCTCAATGCAATCAATGAGCTTGTCGCACAAAAGCACAGAATCGGGGCTACCGTTGCCCTATCTGAAATATATGCCAAACTCAATATTGAAGGAGTTGCTGTTGTTGAGCAATTAAACGAGCCTAAGGTAAATATTAAAGCAGGTAAACATCAAACGCCTTATTGTACTGCAATTAACATTATTGAGGCTGGGATATGAGTTTATTACCGCCCAATAGCACGGACCTAGAAAAGGCAATTGTTGAATCATTTGAAAGGGTATTAAATAATAAAGACTTGTTAATCCAAAAACTTTGGAATGCAGATTTATGCCCGTATGAGTTTTTGCCTTATTTGGCAAGTGCGCTTAGTGTTGATTTTGCAATTTACAACGATTTAACCGAATCAGAAAAGCGCGAATATATCAAAAAATCGGTTGAAATACACCGCCAAAAGGGCACGCTTGGGGCGCTTAAAAAAGCACTTAATATTGCCGACTATGATATTACTGTAAAAGAATGGTACGAATACAACGGCACGCCGCACACGATTAAGGTCAATATTACTAAACAATCACCGGGAGCGTTTAACACAGATTTAATTAGTAACACAATAAACGCTAATAAAAATGTACAAACTGTGTGTGTATTATCAGTTAAAACTCATGTATACAACACTATCAAAGCAGGCAATAAGACGAGAGTAATCTTGCGCCAAGGCATCCCAACTAATAAAGTTATCGCTTTTGTTGGATGTGGGGTAATGATGCGATTGAGATTTAAGTAAAAGTATTAAAAAAAGGGGGGAAAATGCCACAATTAATATTAACACAAAACGCACTGGCAAAACTTGCCAACGCACAACAAACAGGGGTGCAGGTAAAACTGAGCCAGTTTGAATTAACCAACAGCGCAGATGCCACACTTGAGATAAAAGGCGACAATCTATATAAGGGTGGGATATCAAGTATTAGCAACGAGAATGCGACCACCTTGCGCGTTAAATGTTTAATGCCAGCAGGACTCGCAATCAATGATGTGGTACAAAAATGCTATTTGTACGATGAGCAAGGTGACGTATTTGCCTACGGACCGATTAACAGTTTTAAATACACACAAGATGCAAATATTGAGGCTGAAATTAATATTTACTTGACCTTTAGTGGTAGCGACATGGCTAGTGTATCGCTTATCGTGCCATCAGATAGCTTTGTCGATTTTAAAACGTTTAATGAGCATCAACACGATGAGCGCTATTATCTAAAATCAGAGATTGATAATAAAGCCTACGGCTATCCTTATTGGCGATTGTCACGCAATCAATTAGGTACAATAACCAATGGGAGATTAGATTACTTTGTTATCAATCCCAATATCACCATTAGTTTTGAGATTTATAAAACCATTCATTCAGATGTCCCTTGGGAAAACCGCGATGCCGAAGAGCAGGAAATATTAACTGCAATGGGGCGTTACGGTCAACGATATTTTTACCCACCCTATTTTAATATAGTGCGTGTTAGATGGAGTGGCGTAATAGATAATAATTATACCGTGGAGAAATATTGGCTTTTTTATTGGTTTATAAATTATCACAATTTTGTCACTGTAGGGTGTTATTCCAAGCTTATCAACGGGGGAATTAGCATCAATAATGGAGCTTACTTTGAAGGAATAACTGATAAGTGGGGGTTGTGCGGTGTTACATATTCTTTGGAAGATACGTCATACATTCATCCTCATCCTTACCCATCTTCGGAATCAGGTGAAATCTTATTTTGCATGCTTGCCAATGTGGCAGGTCGTTTCCCACTAGATAGAGCAAATCCACGGTGGGGGTATTTGCCTTATCTAGAACATTTAGAAGATTAATTGTAATTTTGGGGAGAGATAAAAATATGAATGTAATACAGAGTGTAATTTTAACGGACGGTCAAATATTAAAAAGTGTACCAATAGACAGGTTAGACAAATTAAACATAACAAAAAAAGAAGAAGCGCGGATTAAATTAAATATACGTCAAGAAAATACAATCAATCGCATATTAGCTTTTACCAAACAGGTGCGGATGCAACTATCAAACTATTCAGAAGCTGAGCGCATGGTGGGCTGGGTAGAAAAAGAAAAACGGGCAAGGCGGGTATTGGCGGGTGCAGCTACGGATGTAGATAAACAGCAACTAACGATTGAAGCAACCAAGCGCGGGTTTGGTGAGACGATTGAACAATTAGCGCAAAGACAAATTGAACTGGCGGATATTTTAGCATTGCAAAATGCTGAATTAGATGGTTTAGAGATTAAAGCAGTTGATGCGGTCCAACACGCGACAAGTATTGCTCAAGTGGACGGGCTGTTTGAGCAGTTTAAGCAAGATGCGGAGAGGAGCCTTAAAAATATTAAGATGTATAGGGGTGTTTGATAAAACTAGTATTAATTCGCACAAACTTTATACATTTAAGACTTTACACTGTTAATCAGACTAAGGGGGTTTTATCCGTGTGAATGTGATTAGGGCAATATTAAGTATATTACCAAGCATGATTATTTTACTGTTTGTTTTAGGTGGAGCTTATTATTTAGACAGTAAGCTTAACAAAATGAATGACATGTGGCTATCAGCCAATCAAGTAACCGTCAAAAACCAAAATGAACAAATTAAAATTAATAAGGCTTTTGGTAAGCAGATGGATACATTTACCAGTTACATCCATGCGTTACCGCAAGATGAGCGCAGTAAATGGCTGGAGAGTTACAGTATGAATGTCCAAGAAATGTTATACACGCCACCGAAGGGGCTCAAAATCCAAGAAGATGTTAAATGAAAATTGTTTTATCGTTAACGTTTTTATTGTTAGGCGGTTGCAGCTTATTTCCGCGCGCGCAAGTCTCTGGGCATATCCCGCCTGAGCTAATGGAGCAAAGGTTAGTACACGGCTGTGCCACAATACAAAATGAACTCAAGCTTGCAAGCTGTTATTTAAAAACGCGAGAAGCATTGTATTTGGCGAATCAAGATAAGCAGGACCTGGCAGAGCTAGAGCGTATTTGGAGCAAATGATTGATAAATATTAATGAGAAAGAGGGGAAAGTATAATGAGTGCATTTTACCATGGGGTGGAAGTTGTTGAAATTGATGGCGGTGCGCGTCCAATTCGCACGGTTAAATCCAGTGTGATTGGATTAATTGGGACCGCTCCAGATGCCGATAATGCGGTATTTCCACTCAATGTGCCTGTGCTAATTGCGGGTAACAGAACCGAAGCGGCAAAGTTGGGCAGTAATGGGACATTGCCAGATGCAATCGATGGCATCTTTGACCAAGTTGGGGCAATGGTGGTAGTAGTACGCGTTGACCATGCCGATGATAACGCACAAATGTTAGCCAATGTGCAAGGAGGTATTGACAGTGATACAGGGCAGCGCACGGGTGTGCAGGCATTTTTGGATGCGGGGTCCACATTGGGTTTAACCCCCCGCATTTTAATTGCGCCAAATTTTAGCAATGAGGTGGGGATTGTACAGGAGTTAATGAGCATTGCCGAGCGCTTAAAAGCGGTGATTATTGCCGAGGCGCCGAGCACCACCGATACGGCTGCTATTGCTTATCGGAAAAACTTTGGTTCGGCACGTGTTTATGTAATTGACCCGCGCGTAATGGTTTTAGCCAGTGGCGTGGAGGTTGCCAAGCCAAGCTCGCCACGTATTGCAGGTTTAATTGCTCGTATTGATAAAGCGTATGGTTGGCATTACTCACCATCAAATCATGAGATTTATGGCGTAACGGGGACAGAGCGCGCTATTGACTTTGAATTAAATGGCGAATGTCGTGCGAATTACTTAAACGAAAACAAGATAGCAACCATTATTAATCAAAATGGTTTTAGGTTATGGGGTAACTTAACCTGCTCAAATGATCCTAAGTGGCAGTTTTTAAGTGTGCGTAGAACTGCAGATATGTTAAACGAGTCGCTGCTATATGCACATAACTGGGCAGTTGATAGGGGTATTAGCAAGACCTTTGTCGATGATATTGTGATGAGCGTCAATGGTTATCTTAGATCACTCGTTGCCCAAGGACGCATCTTGGGTGGTAAATGCTGGGCGGACCCAGAGTTAAACAGTGAGAATGAGATTGCTAACGGGCATGTGACATTTAGTTTTGATTTTACGCCTGTTTATCCCGCCCAACATATTACATTTAATAGCCATTTAGTAAATGATTATATTTCGGAAATCTTTTAATTAAATAAAGAGTAATAGGGAGCAAAAAGCATGTTTAACAATATTTTAATTAACTTTGGTGTGTATCTGGACGGCATTGCTTATCTTGGAACTGCTAGCGAAGTACAGCTGCCAAAAGTTACGGTCAAAACGGAAGAATGGACAGCTGCAGGCATGTCAGGCACGGTTGATGTGGATACGGGCAAAGTTGAAAAGATGGAGTCTGTGATTAAGTTTAAGGGCTTACAAACCGACCCAATCAAACTGATTGGTAACAAAGAAGCGCCATTAATTATCCGTGGCAGTTTGCGTAATAAAGACGGCACAGAAAAGAAACTCACGATTGAAATGAGAGGGCTTGTTAAAGACTATGACAATGGCACCATTAATGCTGAGTCATTGGGTGAGACGAGTGTCACCCTGTCAGTCAGTTATTATCGCTTTAATGCCGATGGTGAGGATCTGATTGAGGTCGACCCGATTAACAATGTCCGCAGCCTCAATGGCAGCAACCAGCTTGAAGGCGTATTAGCCAATATTTCAAACTAAAGTAGAAAAAAATAAAAAGAAAGGATGAAACAATGAAAGTAACCTTACGCAATCAGGTCAAATTAACCAGTGGTGAACACACCAATATCATTCATTTTAGGGAGCCCACGCGTGGTGATCTAAAAGCCGTTGCTAATATTGAGAATGATATTGCCAAGGAAGATATGCTGATCAGTCGTCTGACGGGCGTGTCATTGGCATCACTTGATGATGTGGTGATGGCAGATAGTGCTAAGCTGCAGCAGGCATTAAGCGAGATTACGGATGCCGATTACGACCCAAAGCATATAACGAATTAATCTTTGTTATAGCAACACAAACGGGCTGGCAAGTCAGTGAGTTAGACAATTTGCCGTTGTCTGAGCTGATTGAATATTACAAGCTTGCAGTGGATTGGATAAAAGCCAAAAGTGGCTTAGATAAATAGTGAGTAAACGATGGCAAACTGGAACAAAAAAGTTAGTCTTGAATTGGGCGGCAGTATTAATCCAAGCTTTAGTAAAGCAACCGACAGTGCTGCCAAGAGTCTGGATTATCTAGGCAGAAAAGAGAAATCATTAAAAGATAACCAAGCGCTTATTGGTAAATTACAAGCTGATCAAGCGGCAATTGCTAAAACAAACACAAGCTATAAATCACAAGTTGCTGAGCTTAAAGCCTTGCAGCGCGCGTACAATGCGGCAGGCGGACAAGATGATAAATTATCGGCAAAAATATCCAAAAAACAGCAGCAGGTAAATAAAACGAATGCGGCACTCCAATCTCAAAAAAAAGGATTAAAGGAGCTTGGCACCACACTTAAAAAAGCAGGTATTGACACCGCTAACTTAACGTCAGAAGAAAAACGTTTGCAAATGCAGTTAGAAAAAACGCAAAGACAGGCAAGGATTAAAGGCAACACATTATCAACGCTTGGCGCTGGCATAAGTAAGCTCAAATATGTCGCATTAGGTGTTACAGCTGCCATTGGTGCAATAGGAGCTGCTACGATGAAATTAGTGGGTAGCTTTGCTGGACATGCTGACAATATTGCCAAAACCGCCGACAAGCTTAATCTGAGTACAGACGCATTGCAAGAACTGCGTTATGCCGCTGGTCTTGCGGGCATATCAACCGAAAAGCTCGACAAGTCATTAGAGTTTATGCAAAAAAATGTGGTGGATGCCGCCAATGGGACAGGTGAAGCAAAAGATGCTCTAAATCAACTGGGCTTAAGTGCTGAGGAACTTAAATCATTAAAGCCAGACCAGGCATTAGGGCTTATTGCCGATGCTATGAATGGGGTGGCAAATAACCAAGAACGCTTGCGCATTGCCACACGGATATTTGGACGTGAAGGTGCTGACATGGTGAATATGCTTAAGAATGGCTCCAAAGGCTTAAAAGAACTGGGTAAAGAAGCGCATGAAACGGGTGCTGTGTTTGAAGAAAAATCATTACGTGCAGCAGAGCTCAATACCGATGCTTATGGGAGAATGACACTAAGCTTACAGAGCGTAGCTTTTTCAGTTGCCAATGAGCTTATGCCGAAAATGACAATTTTATTTACGAATATGACCGAATGGATTGCGGCAAATCGCGGGCAAATAGGCGAATGGGTGAAATCCTTTAGTAGTATGATTAGCTCAGTGTTTAGTGGTGTAAAGGCAGTTGGGAGCTTTATTCAATCAACCATTGGACTAGATAATGCCTTCAAAATAGTCGGCGGGACAATGGCGTTTAGCATGGTCAATAAAATTATGAATCTAGGCTCAGTCATCAAAGGGCTTGGCACTACATTTAAGCTGGTGAGTCGACTTTTTTTGACGAATCCCATTGGTTTGGCAATCACAGGAATTGCCGCAGCGGCATTACTCATATACAAATATTGGGAGCCTATTAAAGACTTCTTTGCAGGCTTGTGGGACGGCATAAAAAACATATTCAACAGCGCGATTGATTTTATTGCAAAGCTGTTTGAGCCACAGGTAAAAATGATTAAATGGGTAGCGGAGAAGGCGACCTCAGTGGCTAAGTTCTTTGGGCTTGGTGGCAGTGATAAAGCAGAAAAAAGTGCAAATGCTGAAAATAAAATCAGCTGGAATAACTATAAGCCGTTGCAAACGGAGGATTTCAGTCAATTGCAACAGCAAGTTAAAGCAGCTAATCAGCAAATCAACAACAGCAATAAAACCAATAATGTGACAATCACCAATCAAGTTACGGTACAAGGCAATGGCGATAAATTATCGATTATGCAAGGGGTTGAAGAAGCCACGCAAAAGGCACTATATGACTTTAATTATGGAGGCGTTTAAAAATGGCGTTTATTCCGTTAGTACTTGGCAAGTTGCCATTTAGTGTTAATACTGCAACTTACAATAAGATAAGCAAAAGCTACTCAAGTAACTGGGCAACGCAAGAGCGGGTTAATAATAGCCCAGCTCTGCAAAATACGGGGGACCAGTCAGAAACCATGACTATCTCAGGGGTGACCTTTCCGTGTGACAATCTAGGGGCAAAAGGCGCTCTTGTAGCATTAAGAGAGCTCGCAGCCAGTCAAGACAGTAATTTTTTATTTGATTTAGATGGCTTTATTTACGGCAAATGGGCAATAACCAATATCCAGCAAGAGAACACCAACAACAGCAACACAAGTTACTCGGTGAGTTTATCACGCTATCCAGAAACCACGGCAATTGACCAAGCGAAAGCTTATGTAAAAAATGCGATCTAAAATTCACCATTGGAGTTTATAAAAAAATTGAGTATAATTTAATAAAAAATAAATGGTTGTTTAAAATGTCGGATGTGCTTATTGAAATTTTGAAAATGATTGATTCAGGAAATCGTAAAAAATCAGAAGTGGCAAAAAACATAGCGGAAAAGCATGGTGTAACTGTCCAAAACGTGTACCAACATCTGAAAAAATTAGAGAAGCCAATGCAAATTTTTGAGTGCAGTAAGGGATACCTCCATTTATTGCAAAAACGCTTATTTGCTCAGAATTTTAAACTAAAAGATATTACAAAAGAAGCTAGTGAATACGATATTTGGATTAAACATATTCTGTCCCTTATTAAAAATGATATCGAGCTTAAAGACTCAATGTTTCATGTCTTTACAGAAATGTTAAACAATGCAATAGAACATTCTGAAGGTGATACTATAAGGATTGCTTTATTTGAAAGTGCATATGGATATTTGGTATCGATTACTGATAACGGGGTGGGTATTTTTAAAAAAATCTGTAGATATAAGAATTTGAAAGATGAGCAGCATGCTATGTTTGAGTTATCAAAAGGGCGCCTAACAACAATGCCAGAAGCTCACTCTGGAGAGGGTATCTTCTTTTCTTCTAAAATTAGTGATGAATTTTCCATAATTTCACATGGTTTAATTTTTCATCATGAGCTTGATGTTAATAGTCTTTCTGAGCTTGAGGGCATGGCCAGAAGAAGTATGTATGAAGGGACAAAAGTTGTTTTTAAAATAAATAAATTTACCCCTAAATCTGTCACTGCAATATTCAAGCAATATACAGTTATAGATGAGGAGGGAGAATATATGTTTTCAAAGACAATTATAAAGGCAAAATTAATTCAATATGAAAATGAAGCACTAGTTTCACGTTCACAAGCCAAACGTTTGCTGACACGAGTTAATGAGTTTAAAGAAGCAGTGATTGATTTTGCGGGAATTCGGTTGATTGGGCAGGGCTTTGCCGATGAAGTTTTTCGTGTTTTTACAACACGTTATCCTGATGTAAAATTAACGTATGTTAATGCTCAACCAGATGTTGATTTCATGATTAAGCGCGCAGTTGGCACTGCTAAGATCAATAAAAAAAGTTAATTTTAAGGATTTTTGTATTATGGCTAAATACACCACGAAAGACGGAGATATGCTCGATTATATTTGCTACAAGTATTACGGCACGACAGAAGTTACTAACAAAGTGCTTGAGGCAAATCGTGAGCTGGCAAAATTAGGTGCAGTACTCCCATCTGGTATTACCATTGAATTACCAGAGATTGAAAAGCCAACAGCTAAAAGAAGAGTAACCTTATGGTAATTGATTACCAAATCTTAGCCGATGATAAAGACATCACCGCAAAGATAAAAGCAGCGTTGGTGAGCTTAACGATTACCGATACAACAGGAGACCATGCCGATGGATTAAGTTTGCATCTGGCAGACTACACGGATTCGCTTAAATTTCCTGAGTCTAGTGCGAAGCTTAATGTACATCTTGGCTACAAAGACAATCTGCATGATTTTGGTTTTTTCTTTGTTGATACGATGAGCTACCGTTATCCGCCAAGCGTATTAAGTTTAAATGCTAATAGCGTGCCCTTTGCGGCATCAAATACATACAAGGCGATGCAGACCCAACAAACACGCTCTTTTGACAATATAACGCTTGCAAGTTTAGTGGATATAATTGCAAAAGAGCATGGGCTAGAGTCATCTGTTATACCAGGGCTAGGTAAAATACAAATTGAGCACATCGACCAAACCGATGAGGGCAATATCGGTTTTTTGTATCGAGTAGTTAGGCAGCATGGTTGCACATTAAAACCTACGCACACTAAACTAGTCGTGCTTGATGAGAAAGGCAAAAACGCCAAAGACGAGGACATCTTAACACTTACACTCGACCTAAAACAAATATCACAGCTAAGCTATAGCAGTAAAAAAGAAGCAAAGTTTAGAAGTGTGAATGCGAAATATCACGATGTTGATAGCGCCGAAACAAAAAAAGTAACTGTAGGGAGTGGGCAACCTGAATTCGCCCTATCCTGGACATACGAAAACGAAGCAGCGGCAAAAGCAGCAGCTAACAGAGAATTAAAAGGGTACGCGCTTGATACTGACTCCTTGAATATTACAACCATCGGCAATCCAGATATTATTGCGGGCGTGCCGATTAAAATCAAAGGCTTGCGTGAGGATATACCGCAGGACTGGTATGTTAAAACAGCAACACACTCCCTTAGTAAACAAGGGTATCAAACAAGCGCTCAGTTGACGCTTAAACAGTTAAACGAGTAGATTGCGAATCCTAAAATAAGATAATTTCATAACAAATCAACTGCCTTTTGTCTATGTTCCGGGGCTAAATGCGCATATCTAAGTGTCATTTTAAAATCACTGTGACCAAGCAGCTCTCTAACTACTGATAAACTTTCGCCCTTCATTATAAGCTGGCTGGCAAAGTTATGTCGTAAATCATGGAAACGGAAATTATCTATTTCTGTTTTTTTCATTAATGTAATCCACGACTTATTAATATTATCCAACTTGCCACCCGTTATTGGTGACTTAAAAACAAGCCCGCTCTGATTACCATTACTGCAAATATCAAGAAACATTTGCCGGACATTTTTGTGCATGGGAATACTGCGAGCATGACCTGATTTAGTGTTATCTTTATCTAAAGTAATTTGATTAGTTTTTAAATCAATATCACTCCATTTAAGTGTAAATATTTCACCTCTGCGCATCCCTGTATAATAAGCGAGAGTGACTATGTTACGAATCAATTTGTCAGCACCATCTAATGCAGTTAATAACGCCTCAGATTCACGACTAGATAAATAACGTATTTTACCAGAAGACTCCTTGAATTTTTTAAATCCAGTTAACTTATTTGCTTGCAAATAACCAAACTCTACAGCCCTACTTATTGCCCCTTTTAAAACGGTAGCAGTTTTATTCAAGGTTGAATCTGAAACATTCGACTCGCTTTTATATTGAAATAAGAAATTATTTAGAATTTTTAAATCAATCTCATTTAGTAACATATTATGCAATGACTTGGATACAACCAAAAGCCTATGATGCGTTTGCTTATAACTTCTATGGTTTTTTTTACTCCAATCTAAATAGAAACGGTCAAGATAGTTTTTTAATGTTAATTTATCATGTTGTGCTTTTTCTTTTTGTATGTCTTGACCTTGTGACACTAAAAGCAACAGTCGTTGCGCTTCTTTTTTGGCAACCGGCAAGGGGATTGTAGGAAATTTGCCAATGGTATAACGCTTTTGCTTCTTTTCAGAATTCCGATAAATTATTGAAAAAGTTTTAGCACCAGATGGAAATACTCTTAAAACTAAGCAATTAACTTCTGAGTCGAAATAGTCTATTATTTTATTGGTTGGTTCTAGTTCAGAAATGTTTGTTTTAGTTAATTTTAATTTGGGCATTTTATTCCTGGTTTTAGGTAGACCAATGGTCATAGTATAGCATTTACAGGTAACATATAGGTAACAAAAAATAATAAAACCGAGAGGAAAAACTTCTTTCTCCGAAAATAAAAAATGTTACTAAAAGTCATTAAAATAAATGGTTTCCCCATCTTGAGCTGCATGTAAAAAATCAGCGAAAATGACCTGCACCCCCCTCCGGAACCATTTGTCCTGGACTAAACGTACCTAATTCACCACCATTTCGTCCAGAGGGACAAAGAGATTTCTCAGCAGCAGCTTTAGCAAAATCCTTACCTGCTTCAATTTCTTTTTTAAGTGCTTCACATTCTGTTTCAGTTTGAACGAGAATGTGGCGAGCCGATGCTTGTGCCATAATATTTACTCCTTATGATTAATAAACGTTGAAGTGTAACGAATCGTCTGATAAAAGACAACCTTTACATCAAAACAAAGCTTAATTTAACAAAAAAACATACCCATTCCCTTGAGTAAAGGTTTCCACAAGTAAAGACCTTGTTTATGTCGCTATGAAGGAAAACTCTAAAAGCTACTTTGAGTTTTTTTCTGTAAATTCATCCACTCGGCAATCGCATAGATTGGGGTACCTAAGAAGAACAAAATCATACCATAATAAACAACTTCTTGACCTGAACCTACGATAGTCCAAAAAGAATATCCACAAGCTAATACAGCAATAATAATTGCTGTTTGCCAAAATGGGCTATTGGCATCTTGTTGCTTAATAACTAAAATGTTTGAAATTGTAGTATAGAAGTAAGGAACAAGTGCTGTTAAAACTGCCATTAGAATAATAAGCTCAAACTGTTCAACCAATGTTTTTGACATTGTCAACAATAACAACACTGTCATAAGCACACCTGATAAAATTAAACTAAAACTTGGAGCACCATACCTATTCTGCTTAGCAAATATTTTTGGAAATAGATTTGTTTCAGCAATTGATTTAGAAACGATAGATGCCACCATTATCCAGCCATTAAGTGTTCCTAAACATGCTATAACTGCGGCAACAGCAATTATCACACCACCACTTTGACCAATAATTTCTTTTGCAGCTAACGCAAATGGTGCATTTGAATTTACTAAATCTGCTGCTGGCAGCATTCCCATAATAACTGTCGAGCTTAAAATATAAATAAATGCTGCAATCAATGTCCCGGTAAGCGTTGCCAAAGGAATGGTCTTTTTAGGGTTTTTAACCTTACTGGCTGTGACTGTGGCAGACTCAAGCCCAATAAATGCCCACAGCGTTAGCGATGCTGCTGCACTAATTGCATTTAAACTTGAGTTTTCTGTGCGATTAAACTCAAGGTAATATTCAGGATGAATATACCAAATACCCACAAAAATAATAAATAATAATGGAAGACCCTTACCAATCATTGACAAAATCTGTAACCACCCTACTGTCCTTGCACCAAACATATTGTATCCGGTGAATAGCCAAATAATACCAATTGCAGTAATTCCAGCAACCGTCCTATTTTCAAGAATTGGAAAGAAAAAACTTAAATAACCAACTGCCGCCAAAGAAATCGCACAATTTCCAACCCACAATGATATCCAGTAACCGAAACCACTTTGAAACCCCATAAACTTACCCATGCCAACTCGGACATAGATGTAAGGTCCGCCGTCCACTTTAGGAACAAGACGACTAAAACTACAAAACACCAAAGCTAACAACACCGACCCTAGCGCTGTAAAAATCCATGCTAAAATACTGATTGTACCAAATTTGGCCAACCCTGACGGCAATAAAAATATTCCCGAGCCTACCATATTGCCAGAAACCAAGGCTACCAGCATCCAAAAATTCATATACTGTTTTTTCTGCATGTTTTCTCCCATCTTCATTACAAAAAAGTTTTATCTCTATAACGCAAACTCAAAACTTTAAATAGCTGAGCCCATTAACAATTATTTTAATATTTTCAAAGCTTTAATTGTCCACAACAAATACATTCACATTTTCAGCTAAATAAACAGTAACAAAATCATATTGCTTTCATTAAAACATATAAAAAAGGGCATATCTTAAGAAAAGATATGCCCTTTAACAAAACCCTTTAATTTACGCTTATTAAGCAACAAGTGCAGCTTTTGCTTTTTCAACTAATTGCGCAAACGCATCCTTGTTGAAAACAGCTAATTCAGCTAACACCTTACGGTCAAGCTCAATATTGGCTTTTTTAAGTCCATTTATAAACATGCTGTAGCTCATATCGTGCTGACGTGCTGCGGCATTAATACGCACAATCCAAAGTGCTCTAAATTGTCTTTTTCTTTGCTTACGGTCACGATAAGCATATTGACCTGCTTTAATCACCGCTTGCTTAGCTACACGATAAACACGCGAGCGTGCACCGTAATAACCTTTAGCTTGGTTTAAAATCTTTTTATGACGACGGCGTGCTTGCACACCTCTTTTTACTCTAGGCATAATCTACTCCACTTTAAAAATTTATTAACACTTAGGCATAAGGCATTTGTTGAATCAAACTTGGCACGTCTACTTTAGCTACTTGAGACATACCACGTAAATGACGCTTACGCTTAGTCGTCATCTTAGTGTTAATGTGAGCGCGGTTTGCAGAACGATGCTTGAAACCACCCTTACCAGTTCTTTTAAAGCGCTTAGCAGCACCTCGATTTGTTTTAATTTTTGGCATAATATACTCCGCATTTCACCATTTTTATTCACGCTAAAAGGAACTTCTTTCAACGCATTTACTTTTTCTTAGGTCCTAAAACCATAATCATTTGGCGACCTTCCATTTTTGGTCGGTGCTCAACCACTCCATAAGGTTCCAAATCCGCTTCCAAACGCTTAAGCATATCTACACCCAGCTCTTGGTGCGCCATTTCACGCCCCCTAAAACGTACTGTGATCTTGACTTTATCGCCACTTTCTAGGAACTTTATAAGGTTGCGTAGTTTTACCTGATAGTCCCCAACATCAGTGCCTGGTCGAATTTTAATTTCTTTGACCTGCATCTGCTTTTGCTTTTTCTTCGCAGCTACTTTTTTCTTGCCTTGCTCAAATAGATACTTACCGTAATCCATGATTCGACAAACCGGTGGTGTGGCTTGTGACACCATTTCCACCAGATCAACACCTGCTTCTTCAGCCTTTTCTAGCGCCTCTTTTAATGAGACTACGCCAATTTGCTCTCCATCTAGTCCAATTAAACGGACTTCTTTCGCCTTGATATGCTCGTTTACCGGCGATTTTTGTTCTACCTTACTAATATCTCGAACTCCTAATTATTTAGATTTACACGGCATTTTTTGCCAATTTCTGCCAACAACAATTTACATAATGCATCAATACTCAATGCACCTAGATCAGTACCGTCTTGTTTTCTTACAGTAATCTGTCCTAAAGATTGTTCCTTCTCGCCAGCAATGCCAATAAATGGCACGCGTGCTAATGTGTGCTCGCGAATTTTAAACCCAATTTTTTCATTTCTCAAGTCAATTTGTGTGCGAATGCCAAATTTTATGAGTTTTTGCTCGACTTCTTGTAGGTATTCATCCTGCTTATTACTGATTCCAACTACTACGATCTGAATAGGTGCCAACCACACAGGAAGTTTACCTGCATAATGCTCAATCAGCACCCCAATAAAACGTTCAAGTGAACCAACGATCGCTCTATGTAGCATAACTGGGACTTGTTTTTCGCTGTTTTCATCAACATAAGTTGCTCCAAGACGCATTGGCATAGATAAATCCAATTGAATTGTACCACACTGCCAACTACGACCAATTGCATCTTTTAAATGAAATTCAATTTTAGGTCCATAAAACGCGCCTTCACCAGGTAGATAATCAAATTTTACTCCATGATTATTCAGTGCTTCTGCCAATACTTTTTCTGACTTATCCCATATCTCATCGGAACCGACACGATTATCTGGGCGAAGCGCAAGTTTGACATCAAATTCAGTAAAACCAAAATCGCGATACACATCAAAACACTGCTCAACCATTTGCGTGACTTCTGACTCAATTTGTGCTTCGCTACAGAAAATATGACCATCATCCTGGGTGAAACTTCTTACACGTAAAAGCCCATGCAATGCTCCTGATGCCTCATTTCGATGTACCGCACCAAACTCAGCCATGCGAATGGGTAAATCACGATAACTATGCAAACTGTGATTATAAACTTGGACACACGTTGGACAGTTCATAGGTCGAATTGCATATTGACGGTTTTCTGAGTGAGTCATAAACATGTTCTCGGAATACTTCGCAGCATGTCCTGATTTCTCCCACATTGAGATATCGGCAATCAATGGCGTTCTAATTTCACTACAACCAAATTTTGTATTTGATGCACGCATATAGTCCTCAACCACACGCCAAATAGCTGTCCCTTTTGGATGCCAAAAAGCAATTCCAGGAGATTCTTCTTGAAAGTGAAACAAATCTAATGCTTTGCCAATTTTACGGTGATCACGCTTCTCAGCTTCCTCTAAACGTATTAAATATTCTTTTAACTGCTTCTTATCTGCCCAGCAAGTACCATATATGCGCGTCAACGTCTCATTATTAGAATCTCCACGCCAATAAGCTCCTGCAACCCGCATGAGTTTAAAAGCTTTCAAATATGACGTATTTGGTACATGAGGACCTCGGCATAAATCAGTAAAATCACCTTGACTATATAAACTTAAAACTTCGTCTTCTGATAAATCTGCAATAATTTCAGCCTTATATTTCTCACCGATTGCTTCAAAATAAGTAATTGCATCATCGCGTGACTTAACTGATCTTGTAACAGGTTGTGACAAAGCAGTAAGCTCAGTCATGCGTTTTTCAATTATTTCTAAGTCTTCAGGAGTAAACGCTCGTTCATAAGAAAAATCGTAATAAAAACCATTCTCAATAACAGGTCCTATGGTTACTTGTGCTGTTGGGTAAAGCTGTTTAACTGCCTGTGCTAACAAATGCGCACAAGAATGGCGTAGAATTTCTAAACCCTTTTCATCTTTTGCCGTAATAAGCGTAAGCGTTGTATCATTCTCAATAATAAAACTTGTATCAACTTCTTTGCCATCAACGATACCCGCTAAGGTTGCTTTCGCAAGGGCACTACCAATATCTAAAGCAATGTTATAAACAGAAACTGGCCCATCAAACGTGCGTTTTGAGCCATCTGGCAAAGTAATAACAGGCATTCTTTAACTCCAGCTTTTTATTTTTTTACTTAATATTCAACTTTTTTACTTTCAAAAAATTGCAAAATAGTTTTGTGGTAAATTTCAAAACAAAGCATTTTCAAGTATTAGAACTGCGACTGTCAAGTATCGAATGATGAATAACAGCCAAAAACAAGTTTTATCGCACTTTTCCAAACTGAAGATACGTACACTTAAGAATTAGCTTGATGTTTAGTTTTTCCTTTAAAAAATAAGCGTGTACATGTTCCTGAAAGCGCGTACATCATGAACAACACAAATAAAGTAATCGATGGATCGATAAAGATAATTGCGATTATAAACACAACAAAGACGGCTTGGGTAAATAGAAACTTACCTTTTAAATCATAATCTTTGAAGCTTCTAAACTTAATGTTACTCACCATCATTGCAGATAGATAAAGTGTAATAATCGTTGCAAAAAACGTCACCCAACCTTCTGCAATTGTATGCCCTAAGCTATTACAAAACCATACAAAACCGGCAACTGTCGCTGCAGATGCAGGACATGGTAACCCAGTAAAATAACGCTTACTCTCTGGTGAATTATCATCTAATTGGGTATTAAAACGTGCCAGACGCAATCCAACACATGCCAAATAAATAAATGCCACTGCCCAGCCAAATTGACCTAAATGTTTCACCGCCCAGAAATAAATAATTAATGCAGGTGCCACGCCAAATGAAACAATATCAGCCAATGAATCATATTCAGCACCAAATGCACTTTGTGTGTTGGTTAATCTTGCTACACGTCCATCTAGTGAATCCATCATCGCTGCTAAATAAATACAAACAGATGCCAACACAAAGTGACTATTAAAAGCGGCAATAATTGAATAAAATCCTGCAAATAAACTTGCTGAAGTAAATAAATTAGGCAAAATATAAATACCTTTACTGCGCTGTATATTGGGTAATTGCTCGTTTTTCATTGTGTAAATTCCTGAACGTTTCCTACGGTTGTATCACTTTATCAACAAACTGCATCTGCTTTAATAGTTTTGGCAATGGAAAGGTAACCTCTTCTTTCACTCCTTCAAAGTCCTCTAGTTGCGCATGTTCAAAATGATTTTTTAAAAACTCTATCACTTCCTGCACTAAATATTCGGGAGCAGAAGCACCTGCTGTAATACCACAACTTGCCTTATTCTCAAACCACATTAAATCAATATCATCTTTATTATCAATAAGGTAAGCATTCACTCCATGATTCTCTGCAAGTTCACGTAACCGGTTTGAGTTAGAGCTATTTTTGGAACCCACAACTAATAAGATGTCGACTTTTTTTGCTAATTCTCTTACTGCATTTTGCCTATTTTGAGTGGCATAACAGATATCTTCTTTCTTGGGAGATCCTGCATTAGGATACTTTTCTTTGAGTGCCTGAATAATGTCTTTCGTTTCATCTACCGAAAGTGTCGTTTGGGTAGCATATACCAATTTATTTGGGTTTTTAACTTGCAAATCTTTCACGTTTTGAAGATTCTCAACCAAATAAATTTGTGCATAACTACTCTGATATTGACCTAAAGTTCCTTCCACTTCAGGATGCCCTTTATGACCGATCAATATACATTCAACTCCAGTGTTACTTGCTTTTTGTACTTCTCTATGCACCTTAGTCACCAAAGGACAGGTTGCATCATAAATTTTTAAAGATTTGCATTGTGCTTCTTCTTTCACTCTTTGAGATACCCCATGCGCACTGAAAATACAAACTGCATGATCTGGAACTTCGTCCAACTCTTTGACAAAAATAGCACCCTTTTGCTTCAAACTCTCAACCACTGCACGATTATGTACAACCTCATGACGAACATATATTGGATGAGGTTCAAGCGCTAACACACGCTCAACAACATCCACTGCACGAGAAACTCCTGCACAAAAACCACGTGGATTCGCCAAAATGATTTTCATTATCCAAAATCCTTATCTGAAACATCTAAAATATCAACATCAAATAAAATCACTTGCCCAGAAAGTGGGTGATTAAAATCAACTGTTACATCATTCTCTTGAATCAAAGTAATGACACCTGGTAATTCGGTACCATCTTTTTGTGAAAATGCAACAATAAGACCTTCTTCAAGCTCCATATCAGAAGGAAATCTTTTTTTAGGTACCTCATAAATCATTGCCGGATTCTTATCACCAAAGGCATCTTCTGGCATTAACATCATTTTGCGATTAGCACCTATTTGAAGTCCGCAAAGCTCTTTTTCGACACGCTCGGAAAAAACACCTTTTCCCATTTGAAAAATATAGGGACGATCATAAGTGTTGGTATCTTCTGCAATCGAACCATCTTTAAGTCGAATTTTAAAATGCATTTTTATAAAGCTATCTGCTTTTATTTTCATGTAAATCCTAGGTTGTCTTTTTTGCTTTTCTCTAACAATTCAGCTAGAGTTTTTAAGGTTACTAACACGCATATTCTACGAGATTTATAAAAAATGTACAAACATTCGTTTATAGCACAGATACATAACCCATGCCGTTTTTTTTGGGCATCTCTAACTGTTTTATTAACACTGAATGGGTGGTCTGGGCACAAACTTTACGCGCAAACTCTAGAAAAACAATATGATATTTTTTTCAGTAATTATTACCTATTGGACATTCCTTTGACAGAAGCTGGTAAAATCATCGCTTCCTCTAATAAAGCATCGCTTATTTCAACGGCGAATACCATTTTTGTTTCTAAAACAAAAGAAAGCTCTAAATATTATATCTTTTCTTACGTAAACAGCATCCCCACTCCCTACGCTAAAAACAAATTTAATTATGTCTTTAGGCGTTTAGGCGAAGCACAGCTTAATAATACTTATCAAAACACCTTGATCATGCATGTAGTAAATTCCACGCAAGAGATTAACATAGGTGATCACGTTGTGGCATTTGATTTAATCAATAATCAACTCCCAGAAGAAGAAATCGTTGCTGATAGAAACATTGAAGGTGTTGTTACACACATGGAAACTACAGCAGACTTTGCTGGCACTTATCAATCTGTACTCATTAATATTGGCGAAGCCAATGGACTTAAAATGGGTATGCGTGTTTATTTTCAATCACCACAAATGAAAGTAAAAGGTTATGCTATTCCTGGACAATACATTGGGAAGGGTTTTGTTTATCGCTTGGCAAGCCATAATGCAATTGCGCTAATAACAGATGCCAAACAAGAAATCACCAGTGAAAGCCTAGTATCCACCTGCTTGTCTAAAAATCATGAACAGTAATATCGCTATTTTGCATTACATACCTAACTTTCAATTTAAGCATTATCAACAACTGATTGCTTCTAATATTGATCTTGGCTTATTTATTAGCCAGCCACATAAATTTGCAACTATGCTTCGACTTAGCGAAACTACAATTGATTTTATTACTCATGCAAATTATCAGCCTTACTTGAAAAAGATTGATCAATGGCTTAAATCAAGTTCAAACCACCAGTTAATTTGCTTTGATGATGAAGCTTATCCACCGCAACTAAAACAAATTTCTGACCCACCACTTGCATTGTACTGTATAGGTGATATTAACCTACTACAAACGCTACAACTTGCTGTTGTTGGTACGCGCAAATTGAGTCACTATGGAATAAAGGTGGTTGATGCACTTTTACCTAAACTGATTGATCTTAAACTCACTATTACCAGTGGCATGGCATTAGGTATTGATACCCTAGTCCATCAAAAGGCATTAGCCCTGCAAAGCAAAACCATTGCTGTTCTAGGTACAGGTGTTGATATTTGCTACCCCAATCAAAATCGTAACCTATATCAACAAATCCAACAAAATGGTTTAATTATCTCTGAGTTTCTCCTTGGTCAAGCACCAAAGCGCTATCACTTTCCACAAAGAAATAGAGTCATCAGTGGTCTAAGTTTAGGTGTACTTGTAATTGAAGCTGCTGAAAAAAGTGGCTCTTTAATCACGGCTATGCATGCTCTTGAGCAAAATCGCGAAGTTTTTGCAATCCCTGGTAACATTTTTCACACAGAAAGCCAAGGCTGTAATAAGCTTATTCAGATGGGTGCTAAGTTAGTCTGGAATGCTTTAGATATCGCTACCGAACTTAATCTTCCACAACAATTCACACTTAAGCAACCATTTTATCAACAATCACTTTTACTTAATGAGTGCCAGCAAAGAGTATTTGACGCAATCGGTTCAGCTTGCACAACCATAGATAAAATAATAGAAAATACTAACTTAACATATGCGGAAATTACTGGCATACTATTTGAACTTGAGATGGAGGCACTTATTTGTGCTGTTCCTGGAGGTTATCAACGAATTTAATTAAGGCAACATGAGTAGTAAACCTGTCATTTTACAAGTTTTAATGTCTTTATTTAACAACATGACTCAAATAGAAGAGGATGTTGTTAAAATGACCAACTCACACGAACTCTTTTGTGAATTAAAAAAAGCAGGTCTAGATGAGTCTACACTTGAAAACACACTGCTATGGCTTGAAGGCTTTGCCAAACTGAATGAAGTTGACCCATTTGACTATCAAAAAGGTACCATACGAGTTTTTAGCAATGTCGAAAAAGTGATTATTCCTGATAATGGATTAATGATTCTAAATGAGCTCTATCTTAGTGGTGATATCAACGCCTATGAGTTTGAGTTTGTGATCAATCAAATTATGATGCTTAGCACCCAGTCTATTACAATCGAGCAGTTTATATGGGTACTTGATATGACTATAGCCAATCAAAATCGTGATTTTATGACTGATGACGATTATGGTTTAGAGTATTTATTGAATAATTCTCTCACTATCCATTAATTTTTTTACACCTTATTGACCTTAAGCAATCCATCTCATCCATAAATATCTATTTACTAAAATTCCAAGACGCATCTTACTTTTAACGACCATCAAGCGTTACCTCAAAATTGTCAGCACAGCTGTTGCTAAACAAACCATGATAAAAGGATTAACCAGTATCAAATTAAAAGACAAAGCTATCGAGAAAGTCATGGCACATGCTCAGTAGGTACCAGACTATTATCCAACAATAGAAAATTTAACTTAACCACTCCACATATTAAATGCTAAACTAGACGGATTTACTTTTATTGCATTTTTATAAAATGACACACTCGTCAAGCCTTTTACCGAAGACTATTACAAAACAGTTCACATCGGCTACGATTTCACGAGCTCATACTTACTGTAACCAGCACTCAATTCGCTCAATCAAACCCAGACGTTCTGATAGCATCAACAATGCTATTGCTGTAGAAGGTGAAGTCTTTGGCTCAGGAACAAATATTTACTCACAATCTATTCTACTTGCGTTTGATAAAAATACAAACACACTGACAGAAGTACTGGATGCTGAGTGCTCTTGTCCTTTTGGCGATTTCTGTAAGCATACTTATGCCATTATCTTTATGTTCAATAAAACATTATTTGAAGAACTTAAAAAGCTCGAAACGTCTCCGCAAATAGTAGACCCTACTGATACAACCACCACTTTTCCTATTAATAACATAAGCACAAAAAATAAAGATACTTTTTCTGTTGCGCATTTTAATCGTAATCAATTTGAACGTGAGTTTGCAGAAAGTTTACGTAAAGTAACACATCAACTAGTTCAAGAAAAACAAAACATCCATGATACGTTTATTGCTTATCAGATTAAAGAAGTCACTCAATCAGGGCAAACATGGTATGAGCTACATGCAAGTACCGTACGCATATTAAAAAATAATAGCCTTGCTAAACCACAAAAACTTAATTTACTCAACCTCATTTTAGGCTATACCCGATATCCAGAATGTGCAACTACTGATGATCATATCATTTTAAGCCATATCCGCCAAAGTGCGGATTATAATAGGTATTATATAACTAAACAAAACCTTAAACTCGAGGGTGAAAATGGTTCTAAACTCTTATCTCTTCTTATCGATACAAAGCGCCTATATAAAGCTGAAGTTTCACCTACTAGTGAATTAATACGCGCTGAAGAGCTAGTTCCTGAATTTAATTGGCAAGAAATCAATAATCGATTTCGCTTTAACATCACAATAAATGGTAAAGACCAAATTAAGGTCATCCCAACTTCACCTGCCTTTTACATTAGTTACAACAATATTGGTCAGCTCAAAAGTGATATTCCAGGAACACAATTATTGTTGTTATCTCAACTACATGACATATCAAAAGAAGATATGTTATTTGTTCGTAATCTAATTGAATATTCTCCACTTGCCAAAAACATTACTTTTCCAAAAAATATTCAACAGATCAAATCACACAAGGTGACACCTATTGCAATGATTGAGTTTCATCGTGCTGCTAGCATGGAATGGCCATACTATGGTTATTTTGGTGATGTCAGTTTCAATTATGAAGGACAACTCTTTTCCCCACATGATGGCAGCAGTCCTTTGATAGATTTAAAAGGTCAGCTTATTGAGAAAGACATTGAGTTTGAATACATTAAATTACTTACCCTGTCAAACTTTGGCTTTAAAAAACAAAAACCTGTTTATTCCCAATCTGTACGTCAACGCACGCGACCTATAGCTAGTTATGTGCTTGAATCATTGCCGCCTAAAACACCTGAAGATCAATGGCAAGATTTTTATTTAAATGATTTAGAAGAGCTAAAGCTTCTCGGCTGGCAGGTAACGTTTGCCGATGACTTTAATAGTCACTATATCCATCCAAATGAAATTCATATTGATATTGAAGACGGTCCACAAAACAACTGGTTTAACGTTCATTTAAGTGTAAATCACAATGGTCAAGCAATTGATTTACAACCGATTATTGTCAAATATTTACAGCGATCTGGTGACAAAAACAAAAGCGACTTATTGGTCGTACTTGATAACAAATACAAACTTAAACTTGACTATTATAAGCTCATTGAGCCTGTAATTAATTCATTATTAGAATTATCCGATAATAGAGGCACAAGACTTAGACTTCCAAAATGGCAGATTGGCTCACTTATGAGCTTAGAAGAGCAGCTAGGTAAGAGTGGTGCGATAAATTACAGCAAAGCCAAAGCACTTAAATCCTTCGTTGACTCACTTAAAAACATTCAAAACCTACCATCTCTCCCTGTGTCTAAAAACGTCAAGGCCACGCTTCGTGATTATCAACAGCATGGAGTTAGTTGGATGCAATTTTTATCCACTCATGGCATGGGTGGGCTCCTTGCTGATGATATGGGACTAGGAAAGACCTTACAAACTTTAGCTTGGTTACAACTACAAAAAGAAAATAATAAAGATTTCACAACTGCCTTAATTATTACCCCAACTTCGGTCATTGGTAATTGGTTGCGTGAAGCAGAAAAATTCACCCCCAACTTAAAAATATTACTTTTGCATGGTAACGATCGAGCTAAAAACTATGACACATTACTTCAATACGATATTGTCGTCACGAGTTATCCATTAATTTTAAAAGACGAAGAGATACATAATCAAAATAGCTATAGCGCTATTATTCTAGATGAAGCACAAACAATTAAGAACGCTAAAAGCAAACAAGCACAAACAATTTTCTCCCTTGCTACCAAACAACGCTTTTGTCTAACTGGTACGCCAATCGAAAACCATCTAGGTGAATTGTGGTCACAATTTAATTTCTTAATGCCGGGTTTTCTAGGTAATGATGCGCAGTTTCGTAAATACTTTAAAAATCCAATTGAAGGTGCCCAAGATACGGAACGTTTAAAGCTATTAAGAAGTCGCATTGCACCCTTTATGTTAAGGCGTACAAAGGCACTTGTTGCTAAGGATTTACCTGAAAAGACTGAGTCTATTGAACTTATTGAACTTCCAACCGTTCAAAAGCAACTCTACGAAAGTGTGCGCATGGGAATGGAGAAAAAAGTACGTGAAATTTTGAAATCACAAGGTTTAGCAAAAAGCCATATCCACATCCTTGATGCGCTTCTTAAGTTAAGGCAGGCTTGTTGTCATCCACAACTTGTTAAACTTGAAAATGCGCAAAAGGTCAACGAATCTGCTAAATTACATTATCTGCTTGAAATGCTTGATTTACTTGTCTCTGAAGATAGAAAAGTCCTAGTATTTTCTCAATTTGCTGAAATGCTTGACATCATTGCTGAGTCTCTTAACAATCATAAAATCAACTATGTTCAACTCACTGGTCAAACTAAAAACCGTCAACAACTCATCGACAAATTCAGTTACAATCCTACAATCAATATCTTTCTTATTAGCTTAAAAGCAGGTGGTACTGGGCTTAACTTAGTTGCTGCCGATACAGTTATTCACTATGATCCGTGGTGGAATCCTGCAATTGAAGCGCAAGCAACTGATCGCGCTTATCGCATAGGTCAAAATAAACCTGTCAATGTTTATAAACTCATTGCCAAAGACAGTGTCGAAGAAAAAATCTTAAAACTACAAGAGAAAAAAGCAACACTTGCTAGTGGATTATATGACAAACAAGGTCAAGCAGAATTTAAACTCAGTGAAACCGAATTGATGAGTTTGTTTGCGCCATTAAGTTAAAATTATCTGTCATAAGTTTTAAGCTTTTGCCTGACTTCGAACGTTGTGTTACGAATAAACTCAATAATAAACACAACAATTGTTACTAAAATAATCGTTAAAATCATACCCAAAATAATAATAACAACCGATGTCAACCCAACTGGATTAATTGATTTTAAAACTCCACCCAACATCGTAATATTCTTGTTTAGCGATTGTAGTTGCGATTGGTAATTCTGAATCTGAATATTATTGGTAAACATTTGATGTTGATACGATGTAATCATGTTTGATAAATTATTCAGTAATGCCTGACCATTTAAGCTTGCCAAGTCATTGGCTGTAGTTAGACTGTCGATATTATGCTGAAATTGTTTCACGTTTTGCTCATAAATTTTGTTTTGCTCTTCTAATTTCTCAAGGTTAAATTGTACGCTGTTTTGCCAATTTTGAATTCTATTAATATACTGTTCTTGCTTTTGCACATACTGAATAAAATTATAAAATAAAGATACTACCTGCGACATATTCTCTCCTTTAGCATTAGTTGTTAGCATCGACTTTTCTTTTTCATAATTAAGATGATCTACTAACGTATTTTGCTTTTGTTCAAGTTGTCGAAATTGCTGATAATAAATATTTACTAACTGAGATAATTGATTCTGAGGAATGATCTCATGCAAACTCCCATTCTCAATGTAGCTTGGTCCAACAATATTTGCACTATATTGGTAATTATTTTTATGGTAGACTGCATACGCAATACTCATTATGACACCAATGATGGTTAGTGCTAACCATAATTTAAAATATTTTGCTAATGTCACCAGCAAGTCACTGATAGTAATAATGTCATTATCCTGTTGATTCATATTTTCCTGTTTATATTGCTATAAGACTAAATGAGACCAAAATATAAAGAACTTTATCAAACTGTGCAAGTAAATCTCTTATTTGTTTTGGTTTATGGTCTCGTGGGCAACCAAAATATTTCAACTCTTTTCACATGTCTACTTAGCACCAAAACCCGTCAAAATAACGTAAATTCTTTTTATCTTGCATGAAAGATTAATTGATTCCAATTTTTAGTATAGTGAAATTTGCTATCGACAATAATTGCATCAACTTGCTTCAAATCTTTTGTATAACATCAGCACACCTAACGCACTAGGACATTTTTATATTTTCAATTAAAGTTAGGAGTTATACACCTTTGATTGAAATGACTGTAATCAAAACGTAAAAGTTTTTTTACGTCAAAATTACGTCAAATAACGTAATTAAAAATAAATAAAGTAGAAAAAAATGAGTAAATCAATAATAACGCAAAAATTGTCAGGATAATTGAAAATACAATTTCAAGCTTTGCCATATGCTTTATAAAAAGCCCTCGAATATGTTGTGATCCCATCACATAAGCCACAAAACCAAACCAAATAAATGTACTTAAGAACATAATTGAAATAATAGCTAGATGGTACCAAAGTGCGGTTGATTTTAAAACAAATAGTGGTAATAGACTCACAAAAAATATAATCACCTTGGGATTGGATAAATTACAAAAAAGTCCCAACAAAAATAAATGTTTTTTAGATGCAACCGCAATTTGTACATCTACCTCAGCCAATGAGTGCTTGCCTTTTGAAGAGCGATAACAATTATAAGCAATATAAAGCAAATAACAGCCACCAAAGAATGATATCCAATGCACGATCATTAGAAAATTATCACTAAGGGAATCTAGTAACAGTACAACCACGGTTGCGTAAGTAAGTACACCCATTGCAATACCTAATGCAACAAGAACGGCAGAATTACGCCCGTACTTAATCGATGATCGCAACACCATAAAGAAATCAGGTCCAGGCAGCATCACGCCAAGCATTTGTAACATTAATAAACTAAATAAGGCAACGATAAGCATTTTGCTTTTATTGTTAGTTTGTTAACACAAACTCAGAAGTTTATCATAAATCGTTTTTTTAAAAAATCTAAAGATTTAGATCATCATTACTTTTATCAGTATCGCTGGCAAATCTATATAGAAATAACCCAAGCTATGACGAGCAAATATCTCACCCACACGCTGAAATATCTGCAACCTAATTAGAGATCAACAACTTGCATTACAAGCATAAACACTATACTATTCACAACCAGTAAGCGACAGAACAAGCAGTAGCGCACTCCCCCTAGCGTAATTCACATGGATGTTTTCCTGACTTGCTGTTGCTTACTTGAGTCTCCTCGTTAATTTCAATTTCAACTTAGTGCCAAATTACTTATTTAAAGATAAGGTAGATTCAGTAGCGCAGTTTATATGTTAAGGGTAATACTCAACAAATCTTTTAAAATGGTACGCTTATTCCTAACAAATTGAGTATTTGAGCCACAATCACCAGTGAACCTAAAATCAATGGATACCAATTGATAACCTTTTTTCTATGGTCTTTATCGAGGTAAATGGGGGTAAATACAAAAATAATAACAGCAAAAATAGCTGCATATTGCAAAGCAAGAATAAATCCTTTTGGGTAAAACACAGTAAATATAAACGGTGGAATAAAGGTTAACAGAAAACCAATTATTTTATTAATTTCAATACCAAATCGCTTAAAAGTGTCTTTTATGTAGTGATAAAGTGATAATCCAACGCAAATAAAAGATGTAATAATTGAGATATTAATAAAAACCGATAAAAAAGTATTGATCATTACACTCTGTGTTGCTTCTTTTATTGCATTGATAAGCGCCGTTAAGGTATTACCGTTTTTAAATATGGTCTCATAACTATGGATACCTGTTTGAGGCAAAATGGTCAAACAAACTATCAACCAAATAATATAAATCACAAGCACCACACTGCTACCAATAAATACACTACGCTTAACCGCTTTCACATCGCCTTTTTGATATTCATACAACACAGGAATAATATTCTGAAAACCAAATGATGGTAATAAAGTCGGCCACGCGAACACAAGTGCATAAAACGAAAGTGGCATTTTAAACATATTTGCCCACTTTAAGACAAATAACATGCTAACTACGCATAAAACATAAAACACAAGCTTAACTGAAACAAACGATCGATTAACATAATCGCTTAATCGGGTACTTAAAATAACTAAGCCAAAAATTATAACAAATACAATAGCATCTACGCTGATGATTGGTAGTTCAGCTTGCGATACTAAATTTACAAGGGATGCTCCTTGTGTAGTATAAGCAGCCATTAATGCGTATAACAATAATAGGTAAATCAAGGTAAAAATAGCTTGTAAGCTTTTTGGCATTTGTTCTTTAATGAGTGTTGTAAAATTGACACCTAAAGGTTGACTAGAGCAAACATGAATTAGGCGTATAGCCGTAAAATACATCACCGACCATGAAATAATTACTAATATAATTGACACCAATAAACCACATGCGGCGGTGATAAGTGGTAACGACAACATCCCTGCACCAATTGTAGTCCCTACTACTAAAAATGCACCACCTAATGATTTTTGCATACAAAAGCCTCCATAGTTCAATAAAAATGTAACGATACATGAGTACATACCAAAAGTATACTATGACCGTACGCAAATTTTGTGACAACATCAATTTTGGGTCACATGTAATTTTTGTTGTCATAGAATAGCAGGATATTGCTCCAAAACTGCCACTACAACTTCTCCCATTTTATTGGCATTTGAACCTTTAATCAGTACACGCGTGTTTTGCTTAATCATATTTTTTAGTTGAGTTATTAAAGTCGAAATTAAGCTTTCCTTTGCTGCAAAATATTGCACATGACTATCAACTTCTGCTCTCATAATTTCCATCCACTCTTTATGTCCATATAAATAAACGTGATCTATTCTGGCTTCCTTTATCCATCTTCCTACTTGTTGATGATAAAACTCCGCATGCTCACCAAGCTCACCCATATTACTAAGTACAATATATTTCACGCCATCAAAAGAAGACAAATCCTCAATCGCTGCTTTAACCGATTGTACACTTGCATTATAGGTATCATCAATGACAGATAAATAGGAATTTACTTGATGTAAAGAGAAACGTCCTTTATAGGGTTTAAAATTACAAAGCGCTATACAAGACTTTTGGATGTCAAGTTTTAACGCCTTGATATAAGCTAATGTCATTAAAGCATTTTGAATATTATGCTTTCCTACTATTTTAAGTTGACCACTGTAAATAATATCATCAACTCTAACTTCATAATCCAACTTATTACTGCTTGCTTTATAGCTAACTAATTGCACATCAGCTTGCTGCTGCATAGAAAAACTAACTTTTTGAACAGCAAGGCTTGTAGCATATTGCACGATTCTACCGTCATCTAGATTAATAATTGCGCAACCATTTTTGTTAACCAATGCTTGTAATAAAGCACCTTTTTCCAACATCACTCCCTCTAATGATTGAAGCTTTTCTAGGTGTGAAGCTGATACATTCGTAATACCTGCTATATCTGGCTGAATTAAGGTTGCTAAATATGGAATTTCACCCTTCGCATTGGTTCCAGCTTCAACAACTAAAAAATCAGCATCGTTTGGCGTAGATAAAATCGTGATGGGCACACCTAGGTCATTATTGAAATTACCTTTGCTATAGTGAACTTTACCAAAAGCGGACAATGTACACACCAGCATTTCTTTTGTTGTTGTTTTGCCACAACTTCCTGTTAGTGATAAAACCGGCATATTAAGCTTACTTCTATACGCTTGCGCTAAATCAAACAATGCTTTACGCGTGTCACCAACAACGATTTGTGGTACAGCTAGATTATGTTGTTTATCACTAACCAAAACTGCACATGCACCATTTTCAATTGCATTTTGAACAAAATCATGACCATCACGATCAGCTTTAATCGCAACAAACAATTGACCTTTTTCAATTTCTCTTGAATTGATATGTACACCTGTAATACTTACATCTGCTCCGATGTACTCTCCTGATATTTCACTTACTAAAGTTTTTAATGAGTCAATCATCTTTACTCCATAAATTCATGACAACTTCACGTTCATCAAAATGTATTTTAAAATTGTTTTTATCTAAATAGGTTTCATGCCCTTTACCAGCAAGCAAAATAATATCGTCTGCTGTAGTATGTGTAAGCACATATTCAATTGCTTTTTTACGATCCTTTATCACGATATATTTGCTAAATTGTTTATCAAAACCTCTTAAAATATCCGCCATAATATTATCTATTGGTTCTGTACGGCTATTATCTTCAGTGATGATACAAAAATCCGCATGAATTTGAGCGACTTTTGCCATGAGCGGTCGCTTGCTTGTTTCACGTTCACCACCACAGCCAAAAACACAATAAAGTCTACCTTTTAGCTGTGATTGCAAGGCTTGTAAAGCTTTTTGTAACGCATCAGGCGTATGTGCATAGTCAATAACAACCAATGCTTTGTTACGGAACTTTAGCTGCTCTAAACGTCCTTTAGCATTTTGAATAAAAGGTAATGCGTGTTTCACACTTTCCAATGAATAACCATTTGCCAATAATGCGGTTATCGCAGCAGCGATATTACTTAGATTATATTCTCCCATAATCGGCAATAACATCTGTGTTATTTTAACTTCTTTCCAGTAAATACTGACTTCAAAACCAGTTTGCAGATAACGTTCAATTGCAATAAAACAATCTGCCTTTTTATTTTGAATACTGAAAGTAAGCACTTGTTTAGTTTTTAACGAAAGAAGATCTTGGTAGAGTTTCACACCATATTCATTATCAATATTAATAATACATTTTTGCACGTTTTGCATTCTAAACAAGCGTGCTTTGACCTCAAAATAGTCAACCATCGATTGGTGATAATCCAAGTGATCAACATCTAAATTACTGAAAATTGCGATTTCAATGTTGATTCCCTTAATCCGATTCTGGTCAATTGCATGTGATGAAACTTCCATTGCGACAGATTTTACTTTAGTTCGCACAAAGTCCTTCAATACTTTATTTAAGTTTACTGTGTCCAAAGTTGTAAGGGAAGAAGCATAAAGCTTAGGGTAAATACCATTACCAATTGTGCCTAACACACCTGATTTATATCCCAGCTTAGTCAATAACTGACCAATAAAATGAGCAATAGTGCTTTTGCCATTAGTTCCAGTCACAGCATAAATTTGGAGGTGTTGTGATGGAAAATCATAAAACCAACCAGCAAATTCAGATAAATGATGCTTTATTTCTCTAACCTCTAATAAGTCGTCTTTATTGACACTATCAGGGACTAAATGAATGTCTTCTACAACAATGAGGTTTGCGCCTTTTTCTAATGCAGCTGACACATATTGGTGTCCATCATGACGCTGACCCTTTAATGCAATAAAAATATCACCCTTTTGACATCCTTTATGATCTTGGCATAAATTTTCTATAAGAACATATGCATTTTGTTGATTAAAGTGCACTTGTGATAAAAGTCCTTGCTTAGAAAAAAAATTGATAATTTGAGCGATGGTTTTCACGATTTATAAAACTTATCCTAAATGACGTTGTGCTTTAACCGCTTGAGCAAGCTTGTCCAACATTTCTACTGTTTCTTGCCAACCAACACAAGCATCGGTAATGCTTTTACCATATTCTAGAGGTGTAACGAATATCGATTGGTTGCCTTCTTTTAAATTACTTTCAATCATCACGCCAAAAATATTATCACTACCCGCATTGACTTGTTGACAAATATCTTCAATAACAACCGTTTGCTTCTTATAATCTTTACTGCTATTGCCATGACTACAATCAATCATCACCTTATGTGGCAAATTATGAGGTTTTAAGGCTTCTGCTGCATAGTCCACATGTACCTTCTCATAGTTTGGACCATCGTTGCCACCTCTTAAAATGATATGTGCATCACTGTTACCTGTTGTTTCAAAAATCGCTGTGGTACCTTGTTTTGTCACACCCAAAAAGTGATGTTTGGATTTAGCTGCACGTACTGCATCCACTGCAATGCCAATACTACCTTTAGTGCCATTTTTAAATCCTATTGGACATGATAATCCAGAGGCTAACTCACGATGTATTTGGCTTTCTGTTGTACGCGCGCCAATTGCACCCCATGCAATTAAATCAGAAATATATTGCGGACTAATCACATCTAAAAATTCGGTTGCACAAGGCAATCCCATGTCAGAAATATCCAAAAGCAATTGGCGTGCCATACGCAAACCTTTATTGATTTTAAAACTATTGTCCAAATCAGGATCATTGATTAACCCTTTCCAAGCAACTGTTGTGCGAGGTTTTTCAAAATATACACGCATGATAATCACAAGTTCATTACTGTGTTTTTTAGCCTCTTTAAGCAATAACTGTGCATATTCTTTAGCTGCTTTCACATCATGTACAGAGCAAGGTCCTACCACCACAACAAGTCGGTCATCTTTATCGTGCAAAACATTTGAAACGGCTTTTCTTGCTGCAATTACTGTTGTAATTGCCTCCTTGGTGATCGGATGTTCGTCATGGATGACACCAGAAGGTACCAAGTTGCGCTTGTCTTTAATGCGTATGTTATCTGTTTTGTCATATATCTCTATCAACTTGTCTACTCCCTCTTACTTTTTTATAAACATATCTTGGTGAAATCTCATCTGCAATAACTTTATTTTCAAAGTCAATCCTAAGCAAAATCCCTAGAGCAAAGCACATAATCAATAAGCTACTACCACCATAACTAATTAATGGTAAGGTCAAACCTTTAGTTGGCAAAACACCAATATTAACACCAATATTAACGATTACCTGAAATGCAACCCAAAAGCTAATGCCATAGGCAATATAGCTTTGAAAGTAACGTTGCAGCTGATAGGCAAAACTCGCAATTCTCATGCCTTTCCATATAAGGTAAGTATAAACGGCTAACAATACTATAACGCCCACCACACCTAATTCTTCCGCGATGACTGAGACAATAAAATCGGTATGTGCCTCTGGTAAGAAAAACTGCTTTTGGATCCCACTGCCTAGTCCGTCTCCAAGCCACCCCCCTCGCCCATAGGCAATCAACGCCTGAACCAATTGATAGCCTGTGTTATTAGCATCTGCCCACGGATCTAAAAACCCATTTAAACGTGCCAAGCGATAGGGTTCAAATAGCACTAAAAAAGTTGCAGCAACGCCACCTAATACAATCAAAATAATGAACCACCTAAGTTTAACACCAGCCATAAACATAATGCCAAACACACAGGTAAACATCACAACACAAGCACCAAAATCTGGCTCTCTTAATAATAATCCAGCAATAGCTGCTAAGATAATAAGTGGCTTGATTACACCTTTTAAAGTGTCCCTGGCCAAATCACCAAAACGAACCAAGTAAGAAGAAAAATACATAATTGCACATAGCTTTACAAGCTCTGATACCTGAACATTAATGACAAACAAGGGAATCCAACGCCTTGAACCATTCACTTCACGTCCAATATGTGGAATTAATACTGCAATCAAAAGCACAAATGCAACGACCAACCATAGCTTATAAATCTTTTGGTAGTTATCCGTTGGTATTAGTAAAGCCCCAGTCATAGCAATAATGCCTAAAACGGCAAAAAAACCCTGACGAATGCAGTAAAAATAAGGGTTTCCATAGTCATAATTAGCATCCACCATTGAAGCAGAGGTAATCATAACCCAACCAAAAGCAAGCAATCCCAACACAAAAAAAACAAATGCCATATCAAGTTCAATGTTCGCTCTTAAACGTACTTTCTTAGTATTGCGCTGACTAAATAAATTCCGAATAAAAAACAACACTACTGGACCTTATATTGATTGACTAATTGTTCAAAATACTCACCACGCTGTACAAACCCAGAAAATGCGTCAAAACTTGCGCACCCTGGCGATAATAGCACAATATCTCCTTGTTTTGCGAATGCGAAGCTTGTAGCAAATGCTTCATCAAGGTGAGGGTAAATTATACATTCTATATCTTTTTCCAGGGCTTTTGTAATGAGCAATCTATCCTGACCGTAGATGATCGCTTTCTTAACAGATTTTTTTAATGCAGGAATAAGCATGCTAAAATCCGCACCCTTAGCTAACCCACCAAGGAAAATAATGATATTCTTTTCATCCTGCGCTAAGCCATTCAATGCAGCCTCTACTGCACCAATATTAGTTCCCTTTGAATCATTAATGTATTTTACACCATTAATTGTGGCAACCAATTGGCAACGATGTGGTAAACCACGAAAATGCCTAATTGATTGCTTTATTTTTGCCCATGCAGCTTCATTTAAATCCATTAAACTTTCTAATACCAACAAGACTGCTAATATATTTTCAAGGTTATGGGCTCCTTGCAAAAGGAGCTCATCAGTTGTACAAAACAACTGTCCTTGAAAAAACAACGTTTTACCATCTATCCAACAGTCTTTTGAATTAAAATAACTCATATTTGCTTTGTCTGCGAGGGTTAATTCTCGTTGCTTGCCATTTGTTACTTTATAATGACTATGCTCAAAAAGCTTAAGCTTTGACTGACAATATGCCGCATAGTTTGGATAACGATCCAAGTGATCAGGTGATATATTCAACACACAACCTACATCAAACTGTGCTTTTTTTAATAAATCAATTTGAAAACTAGAAATTTCTAGCACATACACTTGGACTTTTGGATCAATTAAGCTCAATGCAGGTGTACCAATATTTCCACCTAATGCTACTTTTATGTCCAGATCACGTAACACATGATAAAGTAGTGAAACAGTTGTACTTTTACCATTTGAACCGCTAATTGCAAGCATTTTTTGTCCTAATGGTTTTACTTCTAAAGCAAATAACTCAATATCACCAACTACTTTATCCCAATATTGAGAAAGTCGATTAAAAGGTGCTTTATTGATTGGAATACCAGGCGCTACTACAATTAAATCATAATGCATCAATTCAAGGGCGTTAAAATCGTCAAAATAAGCATTTGTGCTTACTTCATAATGTTTTTGATCATAAGTATCAATGATAACGTCATATTGATTAAACCACTTAAATACCGAGAAACCAGATATGCCTAAACCAACAATAAGTACCTTTTTAATTTCGCGATTTTGGTAAAAAAATATTGGTCTATTCATCTAATTGCCCCATCTTTAACGTACTTTTAACGCTGCCAAACCAATCAATACAAAAATCACTGTTAAAATCCAAAAACGCACAACCACTTTTGTCTCTGACCAACCTTTTAATTCAAAGTGATGGTGTAGAGGCGCCATTTTAAAAATACGTTTCTTTCTAAGTTTGTATGATCCTACTTGTAAAATCACAGATACCGTTTCCATAACAAACAAAAATCCCATGATAAAAAACACAAGCTCCTGGCGAATAATAATTGCAACGGTACCAAGTATTGCCCCTAGAGCTAAAGAGCCAACGTCCCCCATAAACACATCAGCAGGATAGGCATTAAACCATAAAAAACCAAAACCCGCGCCTGCAATTGCTGCACAAAATACAACAAGCTCCTCAATGCCTACATTTGACATATAATCAAAAAGTAAATGCCCAGCGAAAGCACTATTTGTAATCACATAAGCATATATTCCTAAACCTGACGCTACTAATACAATAGGCAAGATTGCAAGTCCATCTAAACCATCCGTTAAATTTACTGCATTACTGCTACCAACAATAACAAAATAACCTAATACAATTACCCCAAATCCTAATGGAATAGATAAATTTTTGCTAAATGGAATCGATAAACTAAAGTCCATATAACTGTTTAAAAGCCAATAAATCCATACCATTGCCACAAGCGCAAACGCCGACTGCATCAAATATTTATATTTTGCCTTTAATCCTTTTGGATGCCTTAATACCAGTTTTAAAAAATCATCTAAAAAGCCAATCAATCCAAAACTCACTAATACAAACAAAAGCACCCAAATAAATGGACTACTTAATTTTGCCCATAATAAAATTGCAATTATTATTGAAAAAATAATTAAGCATCCCCCCATAGTTGGGGTGTTTTTTTTGACTAAATGGGTTTGTGGACCATCGTCACGTACCACTTGACCAATCTGCATATTCGTCAGCCATCTAATCACTGATTTACCCATAAAAAGGCTGATGATAAGTGCACTAAGAGCAGCCATCAACGCACGAACTGTCACATAACTCCCAAAAATATGAAATGGATTAAAGTACTGGCTTAGCCAATTTGTGAGCCATAATAACATTAAAAATTCCTTGCAATTGACAGGATTTAACAAACAGCTCACATTTTATTTATGCCCCTAGCAGAAAACAATAAAAACAACCGTATAAAGATTGCTTTTTTTAAAGCTAAAGCAACGATACCTTTATCACATTAGGACTTTCTACATTAAAATGTAGAGTATATTAATTACAAAAAGCATAAGATTTACTTATAGATATAACAAAAAAACATACAAATTCTTCAGCTTTTTACACAACACCCCTTTACATTAATCATTAACGTGATTAATCTTGACGCGTGTGCAAAGAACTTCAGCCCCCATCTGAAGCGCTCAATTTATCTTCCATACCCTCATTTGAGCACGGATTCTTTGCACAAATAAAAAAGGCGCTTAAACTGAGCGCCTTTTTTATTTGTGTTACTGCTTCAAAACTCAAGCAGCTAAGCTATTTAGACCTTGCGCGACTTAAGACTACCAAAACGTTTTTGGAAGCTATCAACACGCCCAGCTGTATCCACAACACGTTGTTTACCAGTATAAAACGGATGGCACATAGAGCAGACATCCAAATTAATATCAGCACATTTTGTAGAATATGTTTCAAATGTATTACCACAGCTACAGCTCACATTTACCTTTTCGTATTTTGGTTGAATTTCAGTATTCATAAGTTAAAACCTCTTTATCAATTTTATTGCCGCCACCTAGGCCCATCCTAGATACCGCAAAATAAAAACGCAGCACATAATAGCTTAAAGATCGTGAACTCTCAAGCATTTTGATACCTTTCCTTGGAAGAAATAAACACATAGTTCAAGGGTATTTTTATAATGGGTAGATGAGTGTAAAAATACGCTCAGCCAACATTTTTTGTGCTTTTGCAGTTGGATGAACATAGTCCCAAAACAAATAGGTTTGTGGATCATGTTCAATTGAAATATCTTTTTGAATTTCCCCTTTTGCATCTACCCCACCAAAACTCTTAACACAAGCCTCTACTGCATCCTCAAAACCAAATGCCAAAGGTGAGTCTAATGCTTCATGTAAGAATGAATAAGCATCAAAAAGCCTAATCTGTACATCAGGGTACTTCTTTTGCAGTTCCAAGATACCTTGACTTAGTTTTTTGTTTTCTTTGACAATATGCTTTTTAATATATTTTTTAAGATTTACGACTAACCAGCCTGGCAAGGGTATAACTTTATAAGCAGGTGCTACCGTCACATCAGGAACGTTCCAAACCACGATGTTGCGTGCACCCAATTTAACGATACGATCAACACTCCTTACAAGATCACTGGCAACACGATACACAGCAGGTAAATTAAAGTATGGCTTTTCGTTATGAATAGCAAATAAAAAGTTATTACCGCCACCATTTATCATCACTAATGAATCATGTTGAAATCGACCTTCTAGTGCTACAAAACGATCAATCTGCTGACACACTGAAAATGCGTGATCGGTTAAGAGTGATTTTGGGTTCTTACCTGTAGTATATGCACCACCAATGGCATAATTCGTAAGCATCATCGCCGCTGCACCTTGCCTTTGTTTAATCATATCGGCTAAGTGTTCACATGCAACCAAACCATTACAAAAGCGCCCACGATCGTATGGCTCTCCTGGAATGCCTAAAGTTTTAACTACATTCCCATTATCTTGTAAGCTATCCCCAAATACGACAATACTACCAATCTTCATTTATGACTCCCTCAAAAAAATTTACCATCCACTGCGCAACCACTTGTCCATGATCACGCATCCTTAAACTATCTATGCTAGGCTTAAAACAATGTGCCAATGCTTCTTTTTGTTCTTTAATTAAAAGATGATTATGTGCACGCAACATCTCAGGATGTGCTTGCATCCCCCAAACCACATCATCTATGACAAACATTTGGATCGGGCAAAATGTATTTGTTGCAATTATTATTGCATTATCTGGCAATGTAACAACTTGGTCTTGATGATAAAAATTTAAACTCAAATGATCATAAAAGGGATGCATCCAACTTCTTCTTTCCATGATTTTAATACATTGAACACCCACACCCCATCCCTTTATAGAGCGCTCAACACGACCACCTAATGCTTGAGCCAAAATTTGGTGTCCAAAACAAATACCAATGGTTTTTTTCCTAAGTGTATATAAGGTTCGTATTTTTCCTTCTAATTCGTAAATCCAATCCAATCTCTCAAAAGTTGTGGCTTTGCTGCCAGTGATAATGTATCTATCATACTTATTTAAATCATGCGGGTATTGACCAATCGTTACATCAAACACATCAATATCAACTATTGTGGAGACCTTTAAAAAAAGATTAGCAAACATCTCAGGATAATTACCACCTGATACGCATCGCCGATACTCAGGAATATGATCGGCTTGCAATAATGCAACCTTCATTTTTTATTACCTTAAAGCATCTCTTTTAATTGCATGATTGCGGTTTTGGATAGCTTAAACGTATAAAGCTTACTAGCATGTGCTTTTTCTGACTTAAAACCAATAAGCCCGTCATCTAAGTTCAAAACTTCTTCTATCTGAATTGCGCTTTCTTTGCCACCTAACTGCTCTTGCTTTTTATACCAAACTTCTTTGGCACGTTTTATTGCTTGACGATAAGCACCATGTACCTTATTATCGCGCACTTTTTGGACAAATTGATTGGCTACTTGTGGGAGCTCATCTTCTAGTTTTTTCAGCTCATAAAGTGTACGCACATCTTCGATAAAACCATCCACCGTTAACATGCGTATTGCAACTGAAGACTTCGCAATTTTCAAGCGCATAGACACCCAACTTGGCTCTCGCCCCAATGATTTTGCAACATCTATCTTATTCATTTTACGCTTTAGAACTAACTCGGTTAGCGCATCTGCTTCTTCAAATGGAGATACTTTTTCACGCTGTTCATTTTCTAATAACTGAACAATTAAAATCTCATTATCAGCTTCTTCGCGTAAAATGCACGGCACAACAGACAAGCCCAATTCCTTTGCTGCTCGAAAACGTCGCTCACCCGCAATAATATGATAAAAACCATCTTCTTTTTTAGGCGTAACTATAATCGGTTGGATGATACCTTTTTGTTCAATACTTTGCGCTAGCATATCGATATTTTTGAAAATTTTACGCGGTTGATTAGGATCGGGTAACAACTCTGTTAACCTCATATCACGCAACGTACCTGCACTTTGTGCTTTATCATTTAATTGCTTTAGCTGTAGTGCCAAAAGTTCATCTTTTTTGCTGTCAGAATTACCTTCTTTGTTGCCTAATTCGTGGATACGCTTTCGGTTCGCCAATGATACTTTAGCATTCATGCAGAAACTCCCACAAAAAATGCTACAATTTCTTTTGCTAACCTCCTAACCTGAATATGAACATTACTCTCTGGCGCATAATCACCAATATACATGCCCGATGCTTCTGCTTCTACAAATTTTACACTCTGTGGAATATAAGTGCTAAAAGACTTTCCTTCTTCTTCCAATACCTTTAACAAGCTTCTAGACATATTTGAGCCTTTCATGACACGATTACCTAATAACCGATAGGGACGATCAGCAGTTAATGCTAAATCCTTTGCTTCTAAGAGTCCGGATAAATCCATGCCGCTAGGAGCAGAGGGAATAATTACCAAATCAGCTAAAAGTGCAGCTTTTAGCGCTGCTGTTTGAAAATTAGGTGGCGTATCAATCACAATGAAATCAGCTTTTGATTTAATTTCGGTAATGGTTTCTCTAGCATGTTTTTCGTCAACTTGAATCACACTATCAGCCAGACTTTCACTCTTTGCTGCCCATGACCAAGCATCTGGCTTATCCTTATCCATATCAATAACAAGAACGTTATGCCCTAATTCTTTTAATCCACCATAAATATTCATAGCTGTTGTGGTCTTACCTGAGCCACCTTTTTGTTGTAGAAGTGCAATGACTTTTGCTGTTTTCATGTAAGCTAATTAAGGTTAATTTTATACTTGCACTAGTATATACTCATCACTAGCCATTTTACACCATTTCTAACTTTCAATTTTGCCTGATTTAGATACATTGGGGACATTGAATTGCTAATATATAGCGGATAAATTTTTTATATATTTATATTATTAAAGTCATTTTCCTTTGTTTTTTTGAGTATGTTTTTTGTTTGATTGAAAAGCGTAGCGCTCGTTGGTGCCACGCATTCTCTAAAGGATTGAAATGCTAATGGTATAAAGAGTAGCATAGGGCATAAAACTAAATAAACAAAAGATCGTAACAGCTCTTTCCATCTAGAGGAATGGATATCTAGACAACTTAGAGCACCATTATTCTCGATTTCATTAAACTTTTTCATAACACTTTGATATTTTGATTTTTGCCCATCACTACCATTACTATTGCTGTTGGTCAAAATCTCACTGATATCTTTTATGAGGTTACTTAAAATATTATATTTTTGCCTTCTTAAATCTTTATTATGTACTGCCTCTTTAGATGAGTTTTTTCCTAGCATATGCGCATAAAGTTTCATCAAGCTGGTAAAAAGCGCTTTCATATTAAACTCATTATCGTTACTTTTTCGCTCATATGCACTCAGGAGGATGCTCCGCAAGTTATTCTTAGCATCACTTCCTTGTGGATTATCGTTTTCAGATCGCTCTTGTTTGTTACTAATATTACAATGATCAGTACTACAGTCCCCTTCTTCTTTTTTATTAACGATAGTTGTATATCTTTTATATGCCTTTATATTTTTATCGTCGTATTCAGACGTATTGCTGATTAAACTTTGTGTCATTCTATCAGAAATTACACGATTAAACTGATCTGTTCTATCTTTTGGACTTTCAAAGTTAAGACCACTGTATTCGGACAATGATTGTCGAAGTGTCTTATTTTTATCAAGTTCAAAAAAGTTATAACATTCATCAAATGCCTCGTTAAAACACTGTAGTATGATATCTGGAGACGCTTGGGAGAAAAAAGTATTTCTCGCCTTTTCCAACGATTCTATAAATCCTGGGATTCTCAGATAATACTCAAGATAATTTTTATACCATTTTTTATATAAACTAACTTCATATTCATATGCCTTAACAAGACTCTTGTTTTTCATAAAGTCACGAAAAGCTGCCCCAAAATCTAATTTCCCAAGGCAAATCTTGCCATCTTTTCCTATTGTGCCAAAAATATTACCTGAGTGAACACTATAATCACCAAGCAAAAGTGAGATAAATATAACCATTGATAACCCACTGTTGGCAGATTTAAAGCTAGTAATCAGCTGGTATAAATATTTGTTATCAAATTTCTCTAACTTATTACTTCTTATGCTTCTTTTTTCCCAAGGGAAAAAGAGTTTAAAAAGCTCAGTAACCTTTGCCTTTTTTGATGCAAGCGCCTTTGTCTTTTTATCCCCATCAAAAATAGTAACAGGCTCCGCAGTCACAAGCAAATCGTGATAGTCCTGCGGTAGTATTTTGTTATCTTTAAATTTACAAATAATCCTTGCCGCTAAGGCTTCAAAGAAAAATTCAGTTTCTTTTTTAGGAACCTTTATAAAATATTCACCTTGTTCATTTGGATTTTGACCTTCTTTATAAAATGTATAAAAACCATTATATTGGCTACCACCTCTTGAGTTCTTACCATCTATTTTTTGAGTTTTATCTGTCTTTGTTACAGTCACTCTTTCAGTTGAGTTTACAAATGTCACTTCCATAGACTTTCCTTTACTTAACTTGGGTTAGATATAAAAGTTTATAATACAACCCACTCATTTTTTCAGCACGTAAACTTGGTTTTTTAAGTTTGAAAACAATAGGCAATCAACCAAAGCAATATATTAACTTTACTCTTTTTAGCTTTTTTATATATTACATTTACCTATCCTAAGAATTTATTAAACTCGTTGTTATTTAATTCTTTTTTAGAATTAAATAAACTAAACTCATTCTCTGTCATTACCACTTTATTGGGCTGGATTGAATTCACTAGGCTATTCAAATAATGATTCGTTACTCCAGATATGTTATTCCAAAAAGTACCATACATAGGCGCACGTAACTTTTGAGAAATAATTTCGGCAGCGTTTTTATTTCCAAGATCTTCTTTTAACCCTTGTAATACCTTCCCTTTATCATAACTACCAAACTTTCTAGGGCCATATGCTTGCATTAAACTCCAAGGAACTCTATAAGTGTTCCCATTATATTGAAGTCGATAGGTATAACGTGTGTTATTAAGATATTGCTGATCAATATTACTATTAACGAATTGAAGTAATTGAGTCAGTTTCGATAATTCTCGATATGCCATTCTAATAGAAGGATTCCCGTTAAAAAGTAAATTAAACTTTTGCTGATCATCTAGTTTTGAATGCAAAATTGTTTTAACATCAACCTCTTTTTTCTCATCATATGTCATGATCACTTTGTTCAACTGATCTAAATCCATGAGACCATTTAAATACTGATCTGTCACTCCGTACGTGTTATTCCATAAATTACCATACATAGGTGCACGTAACTTTTGAGAAATAATTTCAGCTGCATTTTCTTTTCCAAGATCCTCTTTCAACCCCTGCAATATCCTTCCTGCGTTATAATCATTCAACACTTTAGGATCATATGCTTGCATTAAACTCCAAGGAACACTGTAGGTATGCCCTTTATATTGAAGCTGGTAGGTATAACGTGTATTGCTAATAGATTGCCGATCAATATTATCATTAACAAATTGAAGTAATTGAGTCAGTTTCGATAATTCTCGATATGCCATTCTAATGGAAGGACCACCGTTAGAAATTTTTGCCAACAGCAGATCAAATCTTTTCTGATCGTCTAGTGTTGAATTAAGAACAGCTTTAACATATGCCTCAACTACCTGATGGTGGCCATTTTGAAATGCCATTCTAATCGAAGGATCTCCATCAGAATCTTTTGCCAACAGCAGATCAAATTTTTTCTGATCATCTAGTGTTGAGTTGAAAACAGCTTTAACATATGCCTCAATTGCCTGGTTATGCCCCTCATTGTTTGCCACCACCATGAGATTTGTGGCTTCTATAATATTCATAATGTTATCGGGCATATCGTACTTTTCAGGTGCCTGTTCAGAAATTGGGTGGTTGGCATATTCGATTATGGAAACTGCAAAATGCTTTTCATTATTATTTATAACTTTAAATATTTCTTTAATATAAAGATGGTGATAACGTTTCACTCGTTGTAACCTTATCATGACTGATCAATCTCCATTTATTATTATCAAAAACAACTGCAATTGTATGATCAATCGACGATATAGAAACCCCAAATTGCTTGGAAGTGCCTTTCAAAGTGTTTAAGAAACTTTCAAAATGGCTAGTATTATCGTTATTAAAAACTTTAAGGTGCTTGCTTTTTAAATAAAGCGCGTCATGACTTTCTCGACTCAAATTCTTCAACTTCTGAGATACAAAAACAGCATCCTGTATTCCTGAAAAAATTTCTTTTAGATTTTTTTTTGCATATTGGTCTTGCTCTTTTACTAGTTCCGAAGATTGTTGAAAATAGAAGCAGGATACCTCATCAAAAAATGCAAGAATATCCAAATCATCATTGCTTTGATATGACAATTTATTATCTTTGCTCTGTATCTTTTCTAAGCGATTTTCATAATCATTAAACTTGCCTTTTAAAGCCGATAGTATAGCAACATGAGCTATTCCATAGCACATACCTTCACTATCAATGCTATACCCATTTTTATGCATTAGTTTTAAAATCTTAGACATATAGCGCACCCATAATACAAATATATGTTTTATAATGTCAGCAAAAAACCGACCTTTCTTGCCGCTTCTTTTGAAAACTGCTTGCAAACCAGCAAAACTAGCAAAAAATAAATTGTGGTTTTATTTCCTCCTATTCGCGTTACAAAAGCTTTTACGCCTAAATTTACATATTACATTTACTTATTTAGATTGTTGTTAGCTAATAAGTATTCTTGGTTTTTAGGATTAAATAAACTGAATTCATTATCCTTCTCTACAGCCCAATTATTCTTTGCTGATTGGATAATATCTTGGTATATAGAATTCTTTATAAGGTCTTGATACAATCCACCAGTTGGTTTTAAATATTCGAGCTTTTTAAAATCATTTTCAGAATTAATTTCATGATCTTGCGGAATAAAATGTTGAAACGTCTTGTTTGCCGCACAAGTTATCGCTGTACCAAAAAACAACCGTTGCGCTTCTGACCAACTATTACTCTTCACACCATATTGATCAAGTGCTTCAGCAGAAATAGAAGAATCCAATTTATAATTATCTGCTATTGTTTGATAATCAAATAAATTAGCTGTATTTAAACCCTCAAGCCCCGCTTTTATCACCGAATTATCTAATTTTTCACCTGTTTTAGAACGTAACACTTCAAGTGCTACCAAAGCGTCAATCATTTTTTGATTATCAAACAAAATTTCGCTCAATTCGTTTAAAAAATAGGATTGATAAGTTCCTTTTTTCTCATCAGCTGTCATAATCACTTCATTGAACTGACTTGCATTCACCAGGCTATTTAAATACTGATTTGTTACCCCATATGTGTTATTCCATATAGTACCATACATAGGCGCACGTAATTTTTGAGAAATAATTTCAACCGCATTTTCTTTTCCAAGATCCGCTTTCAACCCCTGTAATATTCTATTTTCGTCGTAACTACCGAACTTTCTAGGGTCATATGCTTGCATTAAACTCCAAGGAACGCTGTAGGTATGCCCTTTATATTGAAGCTGGTAGGTATAACGTGTGTTGTTAAGATATTGCTGATCGATATTATCATTGACAAATTGAAGTAATTGAGTCAGTTTCTCCTCAACCTTAGCACGATTTTTTCGAGTATCCTGCTCTAGCTTAATATCTTGCTCTAATATTTCAAACGTATATTTTGGATTCTCATTACCATTTTCTAATTGTTTAAGAACTTTAGGATGGGTAAATCCAGCAGCATCTGCTAAAGCATCATTCATAAGATCAGCAAAGGCTTTTTTGATTAAAGGTTCTGGATCAATAGCTTGGTCGTATGCATTATGGTCAATAGTAGTTGGTACTATATTGCTATAATGCATACCATTGTGTACCAGAAAATGTGGTACCTTACCTGCTATAATGAATTCTCGAAAATTTTCATATACCTGACCAGGCTGAGAATTTAAATGATCTATAGATACCAGCATCAGATTTTGTTTTTTATCCTCAGGAATGATTTTAAGCAATTCAACATACTTTTGAAGATTTTCTTGCTGTTGTAAATGCCTTAAAAAACCCGTAACTTCTTGCTTGACTTTATCATGCAACTGATCTTGCATAATTTCTGGTGATAAATTATTATCCCCAAATGTTTTTTTTAGTTCAGTTTCGAATGATTCTATCGTTTTATCATCGTTAAAATCTAAAGAAAAATAATTGTTAATATTATCAATATCTTCTACGTAAGCACCTTTTAATTCGGTATAAAGCATTTTTAAAGCGTCTGTTTCCATAGTATTAACACCATCAAAAACAGCCTGCCAGCCTTTTACTACTGCTGCTTGCTCACTCAAATTTGGATTAGCTAGACGACCAATTGCTATGATTAAACAATCGTTATTGTTATTACCACCATTTTCTTTTAGTTGATATTTTATCATGATTCACCTATTTACTATCTTATGTTAAATTATTCCTACCTTTATAGGCTCATCTATGCACACAACTTTCGGAGCTTCAAAATACTGCTACCAAATCATAACTTGTGTACATAGATTAGCCATTTGCAGGACATACTAAGTTGATTGTTTGATTTTCATTTACTTTTAAAGTGGGTCATATCAGCTAGTGGTAATGGTAAAACACAACTAAGGTTGATCTGACCCCTTATGTAACAAAAAGAATATATTAAACTTGTACTTCTATTTCTTTACTCGCGCTGAAAAACAGCGCGAGTAAATCCCCCCAAGAGAGGTGAAGTGATTAGACTAATTTATTTTTGGATTGTTACTAATTAGTCTCCACTATAATCACGTACTATTTAATTGTTTAATGTAGCTTCATTACGTATTGTTCGGGTATTACGATCAAACAGCTTTTCGTTATTAGATTGACTCATATCAACTTGTGGTTTGTTTATATCACCATACTGAAGAACGTTATCAAAGTTGGAGTTCCTCTTATTAACTTTTTCTAATACCAACCTCTTATCTGGATTAGATCCATTAACGGCACCTAAAGCTTCCAGATATGTATTCGTTACACCATAGTTATTGTCACCTCTTTGCTGTATAACTTTCGTAATAATATTCTCAGATGAGCTACCTTTTAGATCTTCTAATATTCCTTTGCTTAAGGTATCCATATTAACTTCATTTCCCTTATAGTAATGAGCACGATATGCTTTTACTATATCAAAAGGAAGCTTGTAAGTCTTGCCTTGATACTCTGCATTATATGTATACGTACCATTTTTCCAACCGTTTACTTCATTTGCTGGCATAGTGTTTTTATCAATAAATGCAAGCAAATTAATTAATTTATCTTCAGGTGATAAAACTTTAGATTCAACGCTATGGGTATTTACCTCACCAATTTTATTTATTCCCTTTGCTGAATTTATATAAGCGTTTAGGTACGGAGTTAGCCTTCTATCCCTCACTTCTGTATCTAAGTCCTCACTGTTATGATTTTGATTGGGATTTTCCTTTTCTCTTCGTTGCGTGAAATACTCTGCAAGATTCTGATCAAAATTCTTTCTATGCTCATCTTTTGTTCCTTGAGTTCTATCTTTAGCTCTCGAGTAATTAGGCTTATGATTATTGCGTGCTAATTGATCTCTTGCTTTTTTATCATCTAACTCTTTAGGTAGATACGCATTTGTTATCGCTACACATGCATTGTTTAAGCCGACGCTATCGATTAAAGATTTATATCGAGAAGAATCTTTTTCTATAAAACTGTACACATCACTTACCATAACTGGAACACCAACGTTCCTTGATTGATCAAACTCAGCCATTAAGCTTTTTAGTTGTCCAACTATGTCTTTATCTTCGTAAATTCCAGGTAGTTTAGCTTGTAGTTCTAACTCTAATGCTGCTTGTCTTTTTTCTAAAGCAGAAGTCTTAAAAAGCCCAAGCTTGTTAAATACATCTTTAAAGAAATTAACAATAGCCGTAACTACTCTATCTAATCCATCTTTAATATGATTACCAGCACGTTGTGACCAAGAAGGGGAATTAAACTCTAAAGCTTGTTGCAATACTCCAGCTTCCTGTTTAATCTTCGCTTGGAGAACTTCTGTATTCTTTATGTCAGTTTGCAAAAAATGCTTTATTACATTTGCGTTAAAGTCTCTAAGCGCTTTCTCATTATCAACGGAGTTTTCCTTAGCAGATCTAACAATGTCCCCTAAGTTAGTAATAGCCTCTATTGAAGCTCTGGTTTCTTCACTGTTTGAAGTGTCTAAGCTATAACATAACCTAAGCTTATGATAGTACTCTGGAGATAAAATAAAATCGCCATTTTCATTACGAACTACATGTTTATCTAACCCTGTTATCTTAAACCCCCCAGATACACCTGGTTTTATACCCCCGAATGTACCGGGGGTTTCGTTTTTTATTGCTTCAACTTTAGCTAATTCGATTAGTGCTTGTTCTATATCTTCAGAATAAACGCCTCGCTTATGTGCTCTTCCAGTTTCAAAGTAGCTTGCATTTCCATCAACAGCTTTACTACCTTTATTAAAAAAAGTGGTACTTTTATTAATAGTAAAAAATTCATTACTACCTTTAAGTAAAATTTTAATCGCCATATTTTTCTCCTAACATTAATTTTTAACTGTTTTTACCAAAGCATCTGTACTGACGCCTTGCGATAAAATTACAAGATTTAATTTTAAGGCACAATATTTAGCACTTTTATCGGACAAATTGATTGGTTTATAGAGAAACTGTTCAATAAAACCTAATGCCTATGTAATTCTTTCATCCTTAGATTAAGCTCGTTTATTCATAATGAAGCAACTGCCCCTTGGTTTTTCCACACTATCTGAAATTCAAAAATATAAAATAAGGATTTTTACTAATTAGTCACAGAAGTGATCATAATCAATGTGTCTGAATTTAATTTCTTTTATTGCATAACATCCCTTTAGTGGATACTTTTAACCTAGAATTTTAGATTTTCTTTTTAATTGTAAGAGAAAAAACATTATGCCAATTTTCACAAACAACGAAGTTAAATATCGACGAAAACCGACACTGGATTTCTGGCCTTTTTCTTACCAAGGATCAACAAATCTACATTGGGAACGCGCCCTGCTAGAATTAGAAAACCTTCATAATGTATCTCCAGAATTTAAAGCTTTCCTACGTGCGAAATTTCATTCTGATCATCCAGCTGACCTACTGATATTGAAAAAACTTGACTATCTTTTTCAACAAGGTTTACCAACCGTGACTGAAAAAATTGTTCACACTTATATATATTGTGTTGATTGGCTAAATTTATTTCGTAACCTTTATGAATTGATCGCCCTTACTGTAAAACCACTAACTATGCAGTTACCATTTATTGGGCTAGCTTGGCAATTATTTGACACACTTATCATTACAACTATGGCTATATATGCTGATCAAAAACAGGATACTTGGGCAAGAAATGTCAATCTTTCTTGCTCATCACAGCTTATGATCTGTAATAGCATTATGCTGAGTGCTTTATTGGTAAGCACTTGTAGCGCATTAAGCCTTGCGAGCCAACTTGCAGCAGGAGTGGGTGGAGTAATTGCTTTGGTCATTTCATGGGCACTTAGTCAGCGCACTGCTAAATTATGTGATGCTCGTATTGATTATTTAATCCATGAACGTTTGTGTGTAGAAAAATTGTCAATGTTTGTTCCATCTGAAATCATACAACAAACCACCACAAATTATCAAAACTGGTGCAATAAAATCGAGCAAGGTCAAAATAGCGAAGTAAGCTATAAGAACTTTATGCAATCTTTACAAACACTTGAAAACAACCTTCTTACTCATCCTGACGCAAATAAATCAAATGAACATCATGAGGCAACGCTTGCATTGGGTCTATGCAAAAGTCAAGTCAGAAAGCGTGAACTATATTATCGCTTAGAAAAGCCACTGAACTTTTATACCATCACAACGCTTGCACTGGGTATCTTGGCAGTTGTTTTATTTTGCATTGGTGCTAATATGGCCACTTTTGGACTTGCCACTACCATTTTCTGTTCAGCGATGGTGATTTTTGGAAGTCTCTACAACCTTTATCAAAAAAATCGATTTTTAAATGCAAATACTGAACTCACATCTCACAAAACAACACAGAAACCTTATCCAACTACTATTTTCAATGTTCCTTTAAATATTAACAACACAACCTACGTCACACCAAATAGCTGAAAAGTATTATTATTTTATTCATATTCTCTCTATAGACTTATGAATTGTAAGAAATGAATTTACACTCCTCCCAATTTTCTACTTTCTGAAAATAACTTTTGTAATTAAAGACAGTTTGTCCGTTTTTGATATGAATTCATAAACGTTTCATTTTAAGGCGATTAGAATCAGCAGCGCTCACAAGAAATAGTGTGCACATCAATATGTAATCAATAAAAGGAGAAATAAATAAATGAATTTTAAGAAGCTTCAACTGTTCATAGCACCTTTATCTATAGCCGTTATCACAGCGAATGTATCTTATGCAAATTATGCTCAATCACAAGAAACACCGATTGACAAAAATATTATTAGCGAATCTTTACAAAACTTCTCAGCAGAGAGTTTATCTGGTAATCCTGAGAGTATTAAACAATTGAATGCATTTTATAATGCAGCAAAGAGCAAATCTTATATCAATACCATCACTAAAGGTATATCTTTTGCCGATTTAATTATTAAGGAATATCCGATTTACAATAAAGATGTCAATGTAACAGAAGCCAGTAAGCAAACTAAAGATGCAGCCAAAGAACTCTATAATGCACTTCAAAACATCAATATACTTCCTATTATGGATCAGCATCTAGTAAATTATAAGAGCGCCTTTGATAAAGCATGGCAGGCACGCGTTGCATTCTGGAAAAACGAAAACAGTAGCGAGCAAGCACAAGATTTTAATCATTTTGTAAATTACATGATGATTTATGGTTTGGCAAACATCCAAAAACAAGGCATGGACCATGCCAAGGATAGCTATGTACAAATCAATACTATGGCCTATCAGCTTCAGATTGATGCACAAAATGCTTATGTCAAAATCAAGCAAGGTGCAATTGATGACGTCTATAACATCACCCCTGAAATTTTAAAGTCAAATGTAGCTTTGTTGCGCCAAAATGCGACTGTTTCGGGGGTCACTCAAGCTGTTGTCGATGTTAATAATGGCTTAGAATCGGCATTGAATATTAACGTGCCAATCAAAGTTTTTGGTGTAACAATATTTACATTAAAACTACCACAAAGCGTTATTGATTTTGTCCACAATGCCGAGAATAAAACAGGACTAACCGACAGTTATCAAGCATTGATGTTTATAATGAAAACAGATTTGACAGCGATAAGTAATTATGAAGCTATAGCACAAGCCAGCGATAAAAATGCCTTTGCAAAAATGATCGTCTCTTTTGCACAAGCTACAGCTAAACACTTCGCTGTGACACCTGAACAAGCATATTGGGCTATTTTGAATCAGATTGCAGTACAACTTAACTCACATATTCATTAGAAATCGTATCAATAGGTTCTATGTATGCAAATGAATTTGTATACATAGATAATAAATCATCCCAGAAATCAATATGTATTTACAAATAAATCAACTGACACACTTGCTATCTTAGTTTATTTGTGAATACAATTTTTAAAGAGGTGGGGAAGTGGTGTTAAGCGTATGAGTGATCTACGCTGAAAGGTAAAAAAACAAAAGAACCTCACCATCAAATTCAAAGACAAAAACTCTGTAAAATGATTCGTGATAAGCCTATTAGATAAACTTACACTTAACTATTTTATCGACACTATGAATTGACAGGGAAGGAAAAAGAGAAGTAGATTTTCTACCATAGAGAATCTTATAGCATTTGACTTTGATAAAGAGGAAACAAAGTGAATATTAAAAAACATCTTAGTTATTGGTTCTTCCCCGTTTTATTCCTTATCTTTATGACACTAAACCTTATTTTCATTATTCTTTCCTACCAACAATACCGTGATAGCCAGTATCATAAAACGCTGCATTCATTAACAAATACAATATTTCAAGTCTATTTACGTCACAACAATGCACTAGAAAGTTCTGATCAAGCAAATATACATCGTGTCCCACGCTACATTTCGTATTTTTTTAGCGATAAACCAACGTTTTATCCAGTAATTGGGTTAGATATTCCTACGAAGTATCAAAAAAATAGTTATTTTTTATATACGGACATAAGAAAACAAATTGAAACTGAGCTTGGGAGCCTTCCTTTTTTTCACTCAAAAGATGTTTCTATTTGCTATGTTGACCTTAAACAATGTGCAAATTTTAAAATTGAGCTTCCCAATCTTTATTATCTTTATTTTTTGCTTTTGCTTTTTTTAATATTCATGCTTTTGCTTATCCCAATCCACTTTGTCTATAAACAAAAATTGGTCCAACCATTTTTACGCATGCAAGCCTTGGCAGATAAATTGAATTTAACCAGTGGCTCCACTGTCACTAAACCATTTAACTTCAAGAATCTAGCTGATTTAATGGAAAAAACGTGTAGTAAACTCAATACCTTAATTGATGAGAAAATGTATACAATACAAGCTATATCACATGATCTTAAAACACCTATTACTAAAGCTAAGCTTTATATGTACAATAATATCCCAACAAAATACCACGATGAACTAATTAAATATTATGATGATATGGAATATTTACTCGCTCAAATTAGTGTTTATGCAAAGAAAACCTATTTTAAAGAAAAGCGTCAGAAAATTGACCTGATTGATTTTGCTGAATCAGTGTGTCATGAATACCAAATTAACGGTTTTGCAGTGAGCTTTTCAACGACTTTACAAAAAGCAATCGTCATCTTTCAACATAAGGCACTAAAGCGTGTTGTGCAAAATTTAATTGATAATGCGATAAAATATGCAGGTAGCGTTATGGTTCACATTGAAGAAAGTAACCAACAATTATATTTATTGTTTACTGATTCAGGTCCAGGTATTGCAAATGCACACTTGACTAAAATATGTGATCCTTTTTATCGTGTTGACAGTGCCCGTAGTCATAATATACCAGGATCTGGTCTTGGATTAGCTATTGTTAAAGAAATACTGACGCATAACAATGCTGAATTAATGATATACAATAATGAAAATGCAAATGGATTAACTGTTAAAGTTGCGTTTCAAATGCCCTAGTCAAAATATCAAAATAACTCACTTGAACAAAGAGGCTTTAAGGTATAAAGTATCTTCAAATTATGATTTTTGTATATAGTTAAGAGAAGACAACAATGTTACAAGCTACAATTTTAATTGTTGACGATGATAATGACGTAAGAAAATTATTATCCGATACATTAACAAAAAATAACTACAAAGCAATCACAGTGGGAAGCGTCAACGAGGCCCAAGAGCAAATTAACTTACAAAAGCCTAACCTGATGCTACTGGATATTAATCTACCCATAGAAAATGGTATCGATTTTTGTAGGAGAATACATAGCCAACACCCTATTCCAACTATTATGCTAACAGCATCCGACGACGATATTGATCGTGTGCTTGCTTATGAGGTAGGTGCAGATCACTACATAACAAAACCCTTTAATCCAAAAGTCCTACTTGCCACTATAAAGGCTGTACTTCGTAGAACGACTAAAAATAGCAATTCAATGGAGCACCAAGAATTTCACAATGCTAATTATATTTACTTTAACAACTGGTGTTTTGATCTTAGAGAGCGAACATTAATTAACGATCATGGTGTATCTGTTGAATTAACAACAAAAGAATTTGAATTATTGCACCTACTTGTTGAAAACGATGGACAAACTTTATCTAGAAATGACTTGATTCAATCTTTATATGGACGTGAGTACAATGGGTATGATCGGAATATTGATATCATGATCATGCGTATTAGAAAAAAACTAGAAACCGATCCACAGAACCCTAAAATAATTAAAACCATACACGGAAAAGGCTATCTGTTTAACGCACCCATTCAGTGTAGTGACACAAATCATACTATATCTTTCTAACACTACACCCAAGTTATCAAAAATAATAAAATGAAACGTATTTTTTCATTTTATATATACAAAGAAGGGACTTTTAACAATCTGCTTGCGATAATGCTCTTATATCAAGAGTTAAGTTTAATTGTAGTGGGGAGAGCGAAATTGCTCTATACAAGTTGCACTATTTTAGGGTGTTATTAAGTGTCAAGGAGTTCATGGTGAGATTAACTGATTATTGCGCTAAAAAGATTCACTCAATAGCTGGATGGTCAGTTTATTTAACCATTCTCCTAAGTCATAATAACGTGTTAAGGTCACAAAGTCGTAGACTTCAAATGCACAATATAAATCCTGAACGATATTTCTAACGGTAGATTCTGCACGAAAAATACGATTAGCAATTTCAAGGTTATTATGACCTCGACATTTTAATGTCAGTACGTAAAACTTAAGCAAAGGTAATTTAACAGGTTTGAAGTAATTCCATATCGTTAGATTCTTACCATCCCAAGTTACAGGTACTTTCGCTATTTTAAAAAAGAACCCCCTGATTTCAACTTTATCTGAATTAATATATGTGCGCGTAGTAATAATTGACTCAGGACCTTTTCCATCAAAATAAAATAATTCCTTTTGTATCGATACACCTTTGAGCAAACGTGCTTCTTGTTCTCCAGTTGAATACATTTTATGAAATGGTTTTAACTCTGCTATATCCACTTCATTCTTACCTTGAAGCTCGATTTCATCTTGTATTCCAAGATAGCTTAAATATTGTTTATTAATGTTAACTAATTTTCCAGACTTATCCTTTTCAAAAAAGGCAAATTGATATTGCGTCATAATTAACCCCATAATGACCATAATATTTAAACACGTCCCATTTTCAATTAGTGCTGTCTTCTTTAAATGCTTAGTGATATTAAATTAATAATGTACTAACCAGAAATTAACAAGTGTCATACTTAATTAGCAATCAAAATTCATTTAAAGAATATTGCACTAGATGCGTATAATACATGATCAGTGTAAAAAAAATAGCGTAAAACTACGCATAATTATGATAACCAATCAATATTTAAAAGATCACACTTTATCTATTTTTATTCATTTTTCGAAAGTTAGAAAATTACATTAAAGTTTAAGACAAAATGATGAAGTTATTTCAAACCTATTGATGAGTAACTGCTTTTAGAAAAAAATGCCAAACAATCGAAAACAACTTGTAAAACGCTGAAAATCCATGGATAAGAATAATACCGAAGCCATCGACTATATCGTTGGGATACTTAAAATGCTGATTGGTACTGAAAATACCACAGACTTCACCGTGTTTGATTTAATACGCGTCATTGGCACAATCATAGGCTTTTGCCTCTTATTTATTGCCATTATTCGCTTATCAAAACATGGTAAAACTCAGCAGATGTTTCGCTATTACGCACCATCAACCACCATATTGATGCTTTTCTCAGGGGTTATGTTATTGTCAATGACAGGCTTTCTAGAAATGGTAAGTACTGCATTGTTTCAAGATACGTCACTTAATCCAATTAATACGATCAGCGCTTATGCAGATGGGGCAGAGAAGTCTAAAGATATTAATATTGCCCAGCAGTATTTAGTGTTTTCACTACTTGCAATCGTGGGATTTATTTCACTCATTCGCGGCGTTTTTTTACTAATTAAAGTATCAGAAGGGCAACATGAGGGTGGAATTGGACAAGTTGTAAGTCATCTTATTGCGGGGGTTGTAGGCATGAATGCGGCTTATTGTATGACAATTTTAAATAATATATATGACTTTAAACAATATATGACTGGGTAAAGACCATAAAAAATACTTTTTACTCACTGTGATATAGATAAAAATCAAAACCCTTAAACCCAAACCAAGAAATGGAGAATAAATATGAAAATGAATATCCCTAGCATCAAAAAATTTTTAATTGGTGTTTTTTTATTAACGCTTACTTGTGCTATTAGTTATGCTGATACTCCCTCTGGCACTGTCCATAAATTTGGTGAGTGGGCCCAAGGAATTGTCACTTTTTTTGAACAAATAAAGACGTTCGTTCAAATTGTCGCTACAGTGGTTGGTATGTGGTTTGTATATAGTGCATTACAACTCTTTAGAAAACATCACACCACTCAAGGCACTCAAGGGGAACATGTTAAACATGGCGCAGGTCACCTTGTACTTGGTGTATTCTTAATGTGCCTTGTACCAGCTATTCAAATGTTACAAGGAACGATCTCAAAAAACATGGGACAAGATGGTGCAACAAAAACTTTTGAAGTACAAGACGAAAATATTTTTAGCAAATAATTTAACTTTATCAGAGTTCTAACTTATGAAAACTACATCACTTATTCTTTCTCTTTCTATAGTACTACTGAGCGCATGCAGTCATGTTGACACAAGCACGCCAGAGAAATACCAGCCTGAGTACATCAACAATATGGTAATTAATGAGCTTAAAACCTCGAGTGAGTCAATTCAAAGCTCACTTAATGAGCTCAATCGTTCTAACACCATTCGCTATGGCAACCCTGATATTCCTTTTGCTAACGTTAATGATGCTCAGCTGTTGCAAACACTTTCACTAACTTATTATGGTCCGTTAGAAAATGTGCTAACTAAAATTGGCTTAGCGGTAAATTATAAGGTGCAATACTTTGGTAAAACACCCCCCTTTCCAATTGTCATCATTATTGGTCAACTTAATGCCCCTATACAAGAAACTGCCCTTAATATTTTAAGGAATATCGCTGTTCAAGCGGGTAAACAAGCAAGCTTAAGTATTAATACAGAAGCCAAAGTCATCAGTGTCAGGTATTTACAAGCATGATAGCAATCGAATTACACCAACTAGAAAATTTGAACACAAATGCTCCAATCGTAAAATACGATAGCACTCACCTCACTTTAAGGCAAAAAGCAATTAAAGAAGCTGCTTTAGAGTTAGGCATTCAAAGTGGACTCTATGTTGGTCAAAACATGATTAATAAAAGTCTAGATAAACTGGCACCTATGTTGTATCAGACCTATAACTTTAATACGTTATTATTAAGTGACAACATTTTACCACCTATTATTGAAACAGGTTATAATCAATCCAATGTTGGTACTGATAACCGTAAAATAACTTTAAATGGTCAGTCATATCATATTACAAGGCAAGCTTATTTCGTCTCAACTGTCCCAACTTGGCGTGATTACCTTATTACCCACTTTACTCAACCTGAATTACCTGATCGTTCCGTACTTCCACAAAATGAGGAAGAACAAAAGATTTGGAAAACAGTTATTCGCTATGCTTGGGAGAGCGGTATCGAACAAGCGGTGGATATTTTTAAACAGCAAGTGTATAAGTTAAACCGGGATTTTCGTGGCATGGTTATGTATTATGAACTTATAAACCGCAATATGATTGTTCCACCTTACATCACTAAAGAAACAAAAGCCATCATATCTGATTCTGATAATCTGGCTATTGATAATAAAGAAATCAATTTAAAAATTGAACCACAATTTCAAAGCAATACTGAACTATGGCAAGTCATGCTTGATCCACTACACGATGTAATAAGTAATAACAAAAAATAAATGAGCTTACCATGACTGGCGTGACTTCTCTTTTATTCACACATGAACCACCGTATTTTTTGCAAGAGCACTACTATGCACTGTTAACTCATGCAGCAGATATTAATATCAGTGACCTGACAGTGCAAACAGACAGCCCGATATTTGGACTACAATATGGACAGCATAAAAAATTGACCACTAGGTGTCTTAGCTCTAATGAAGTGGAAGACTTTATTAATCTTTTATACGGCAGCAACGCTGTAGCTAAAGTATTAAGTGGTAGCGATCTTGATTTTAGTTACACACATCGGATAAATAGCAATCAAACGCTGCGTTTTAGGATAAATGCCAGTTTAATAAGCCAATATGAAAAATTAGGTATCCAAATTTCAATGCGATTATTAGCCACAACCCCACCACCTATTGAGAATCTATTATTACCAAATGAACTTATCAATTTAAGTTTTATTAAAGAAGGTATTGTTTTAGTTTGTGGTGCAACAGGATCGGGGAAATCTACTTTGCTTGCTTCAATGTTGGCCTTAAGAGCTCAAAAAAGTATTGTAGGAGAAAAAATTCTTACATTTGAAGCACCAATTGAGTACATCCTACCAATCCATACTGGAAACTCAATTACTTCACAATCTGAACTGCCTAGATGTTTACCTGATTTTGCTTATGCAGTTAGAAACGCATTAAGACGTACGCCAACAGCCATCATGGTTGGGGAATCAAGAGATAATGAAACAATTTCTGCTGTGATTGAAGCAGCCCTTACTGGCCATAGCGTTTTTAGTACACTTCATAGTCAGTCGGTAACTCAGGCGATAAATCGACTGCTGATGCTTTTCCATGAAGGAGCAAAAACACGTATTTATTATGACTTTTTTAGCACCACACAAGCCATTATTTGGCAAACGCTCATACCTTGCAAAAATGGCAAGCGTGTCGCCTTAAGGGAGTATATTACGATTGATCCCATGCTAAGAGCCAAGCTTTTATCTTGTTCAATTGATGAGGTATCCACTGTTATCAATACTGAAATGGATAAAAACAAAACGTCCTTAACTCACCATGCCACACAATTATTACAAGAAGACTACATTAGCAAAGAAACTTATGATTTTTACTACCAACATGGAGAAATATAATGAATAACAGTCACACACATTGGCGTGATTCCGGTAGAAAGCCTAAGTTCTTTATTATTGAAGCTCAGGTTTTTATTCCCATTGTTTTATGCTTATTTCACTTTAGAACATGGACCTTATGTCTAAGCATTGGTACAGGTATATTGCTTTTTATACTTAGTCGTTATCAAGTCACTCTTTGGGTATTTTTATTAAATTTAAGAGAATGGCTTTTGGGTCGTGAGAAATTAACGCAGAAGATCAACCAAGATGAGTAAAGGGTTAAGGGGACTCGCCCGCTCCCAAGAAGCGCGCCCAAGCGACAGTATTCGCGATACACGAGGTTTAATCTTTCAAATTTATGAACTTGCTTCATCACGATTAGGAAGCATGTGTTTAATTTTTTTGTCGCTTCTTGCTTTAACTTGGTTACCATTATTAAGCGACTTCCTTTTTATCTTAGTTTTACTGATTTTCTGGAATGCATTCTGGCAAATACCAATACTACCTTTTCGCTTGCCCTTAGGCACTAAACATCCTGATCTTTCCAATAGTAACTTATTGCAAAAAAAAATCTCCAAAGCAGCTGGTCTTTATTTTTTTGGTAACGAAATTAGCAACAATCAAGAGCTTTGGTTTAGTGATGAAGATATGCGCACCCATGCCCTTATCCTTGGGTCTACTGGTTCAGGAAAGACACAAACCTTACTTTCTATTGCGTTTAATGCACTATCTCAAGGCTCAGGCTTTATTTATGTTGATGGTAAAGGAGATAATTCACTATATGCTCAAGTGTTTTCAATGGCTAAATATATGGGGCGAGAAGACGATTTACTTGTTATTAACTACATGACAGGAGCTGAAGACATTATTGGCCCTCAAAAGGACATGATTTCTAATACCTTAAACCCATTTGCCTTAGGCTCTTCTAGTATGTTATCCCAATTAATCGTGAGTATGATGTCATCCTCTGATAGCGGTGGTGGCGATGGTGATATGTGGAAAGGAAGAGCGATTTCTTTTGTCGAGGCACTGATGCGTTTGCTTGTTTATCTTCGAGACAAAGGTTATCTATTACTTGAGGCCAATACCATTCGTAGATATTTTATACTTGATGTTGTTGAGGATTTACTACACAAACAAAAAGTAGTCGACCATAATAACCAAACCATTATCATCCAAGAAACGCTTCCTACGGATGTTACTGATCCGATGTATAACTATCTTGCAACGTTACCTGGTTATCAGCAAAAAAACATTGGTAAACAATCAGATAAAACTTATGAGCAACACGGTTACATCACAATGCAATTGACACGCATCTTTGGCTCATTAGCTGATGTTTATGCACATATTATGCGCACCAACCTTGCGGACGTTGATTTTAGTGATGTGATTTTAAATCGTCGTATCTTAGTTGTACTTTTACCTGCATTAGAAAAATCACCAGATGAATTGTCTAATTTAGGAAAGCTTATTATCGCTTCATTGAAAGCCATGCTGGCAGCCGGTCTTGGTTCTAAAATTCAAGGTGAATATAAAAAAGTTATCGAATCGAAACCTTCTAACTCCGACACACCTTTTTTATGTATTCTAGATGAGTATGGTTATTATGCGGTTGAAGGATTTGCTGTGGTTCCTGCTCAAGCACGCTCTTTGGGCTTCTCTGTTGTGTTTGCCGGTCAAGATATTCCCGCCTTTCAAAAAGCATCTAAAGAAGAAGCTGCTTCTATTTTTGCCAACACTAACATCAAACTGTGTATGAAACTTGAAGATCCTACTGAAACCTGGGATTTTTTCAATAAAACGGCAGGAGAAGCATATGTATCAACCGTTAGAAGTTACAACATGGGACAAGATGGCAATAGCTTAGGTTACAAAGACTCAAGAGAAGCAGGAATTGAAAAACGTGCTAGGATTGACCTTATGGATTTAAAAGATCAACTGCCTGGTGAAGCACATGTATTCTTTAAATCCAATATTGTCAGAATGCGCTCTTTTTATGCAGCTCCTAAGAAAACTAAGCATATTGCATTGAATCACTTATTAAAAGTTGAGCCTTATAGTATTGCTTTTATTCAATCGACAAAAATTGCACTTGGAAATACTCACTATAAAAAAATAGATGCCTTACCATTAAGCTCGATGCTATTACAAGAAGGGATGCCCAACTTAAATGACGCTCCTGTTGGCGAACCATATGCACTTGATAGCGGCAAATCGAGTGAACAATCTCCTTATCAAACAAACACATCAGAATCAGCATATCAAAGCAAACAAGCTTTAGATCATTATGCCAATAAAGCTGACGAAGATATAGCGATGTTGCAAGATAGTATTTTGTTTGAATCTATCTCTCTTGAAGCAAAATTAAATAACGCATATTTTGATTTAACACAATCGAATTTAACTCAGCAACTCGTTGATGGTAAAATGCTACGTGACCTTTTCTATCGCCTTAACACTATGAACGGGTTAAAGTTAAGTGAAAATAAAGCTCATATCATAGAAAAATTACAACATATAAAAAATCTCTCTAGCCAATATTTGAAAAACACTTCCGAAAGTAAGGTAAATGAACTATTTAGCCAAAAACCATTCCAACTTAACTTAAATATGAAAAAGAACAAATGATGACACTGACAGACATTATTAAACACTTAAGTGAAGAACATGACTTAACCTTTATTGAAAATCAGCAGCACAAGCATTTTGCTCAATTAAAGCATTCTGGTTTGTTAATCAACTCGCTAATTGCAAAGGCTAATAGTAATTATCTTTATGTTTTTGATACTTCTATGGCAAACATAAATAATACTCAATTTGATTTGATGAGTATTTTATTTGCCTATGATGCGCTACTGAGTATAGCGCAAGATAATATAGTAAATGTAGATAAAATCTTAGGAGAAAAAAACGATGGCTAATGCACCTAATAACAATGACGACGGGATGGCACCTTTTTACGTCGTATCCATTATTTTATTAATGCTACTGCTATTTTATTGGTTGTTTCACAACCAGATCATTAGAGTTGTTTTTTTGATTAAACGCCTTGAGCTAATGATTATCATGTCGTGGGATACGCGTTATATGATGCTTATGAATTGGTGTAATCATGTATTAGAATCTACTGTCACACTTAAGCAACTTAAGTATTTAGCTTACAACATATCCGATGCTTTTAAACCACTATTCTGGATCGTCGGCACAGGTCTTATCGGAATACTTTTTTTCTTTCACCCGAGTCGGAAATATCGCCAAACGTTTTCAATGCAAAGTTTATCGCGCTTTATTGGAAAACATTTTAAAAAAGTCTGCCTCCCAAACGACCTACAAGGCAATGTTGATTCTGCTTTTGATATTGCTTTAACGCCGGTTCAATATTTACAAAAATACAAACTTATAGAAAACAAGCAACTTGATATCCATGCACTACATAATAACTTAAGCCAACAACTAGGCTCACGTTGGCTTGGAACAAAGCAAATGGCTATTGAAATATATGGGTTATTTGTTGCTTTTTCGTTGTGTATCTGCGATAAGCGCAAACAAGCTGACAAGCTTTTTGGTTATTTAAATGCCGAGTTTACCAACAACTCAAATTCATTTAAAAAATATATTAACACGCGCAAATTAAATCAATTTATTAATGCGCACTTAACCGAATGTATTTCTCATTCAGATATCCAAGCAATTATTTCTCAACACCATTACACCTACACACTTATATGTGCACTTTTACACACAGCAAGGAAAAGTGGAATTGTCCCTTCCGCATCATTTTTATGGTTAAAAAAAGTTAACCGTACCCTTTGGTATGCTTTAAACAATGTGGGCAGAAAAACATTCTTTAGCGAAGGTGCAGCTATTACTGCACATTGGAAATTTGAAGAAGCGATAAAAACACCTATGTCTTCACCAATGGTTCAAAACGTTATCAATGCTTTACAACATGAATATCAACTTTATGAGTTATTAAATCATGACAAAATCTGAAATACCGCTAAAGCTTTTGTCTATTCCCATGAATGGGCAGTTATTTTTAAAGCGTTTACATGCACCAAAGTATAATGCTTGTTTTCAAAAACTCGCTCAACAACAAGAGAGTTGTTACTTTTGTAAACAACAAAACACTTCACTTTATATCATCAATCTTGATCATAACTACCATAATAACGATTGGCAAAACCTTACACTGGCATGTGGTTTTTGTAGTTATGTTCAATTATTGGATCTGACCTTTCACAACGAAGTACCTAAGCAATATATTATTTATCTACCAACAAAATCTCAAGAGACACTCAACCATTACTACCATCAGTGGCAAACCATGGTTAAACAAAAGAATAATGTTTTTGCTATTCAAGAAGCTATATTGGAGCTTTCAGAACACTCCCAGCCTTTAGATGAAATTATTGGCTTTCAAGCAAACTTTAAAGATCACCTTGGTTTATTACTCAAACCTTATGCTGACAACCATCCTCTTTTATCCCACCTTCGATGGCTGCCTAGTTTCGAGCTGCTAACAACTTTTCAACTCATACAGTGATTTACTGAATCAAGGTTTCAAATACCTGCAATATAATTACGTTAATTTCATCATTTTGTCTAACATTTTAATTTCATCATGATCTTGTTTAGGTTTTTCAATACACTTCACCCTGTTTTACATAGACTAAAGAAGAGAAGAGACCAGCAATGAAAAAAATTAGCTTTATATTACCTTTAATTGGCATTATCAATACGATAAGTTATGCCGACTCAAATACTAATAATCTTTCAATCAATTCGATATCTGACTTAGATAGAGCCATTCAACAAACCTTAGCACAAGATGATCATTATACAACGCAAGCTACTAACTATTGGTTTTATATTAATATCTATGGTGGAGCATCATACAAGGCTTTTCCTAGTGCAAAACAAATTATCACTCAGCCCTGGGGCTCTGATGACATTTATCAATCAAGCAAACAATGGTCACCATACTTTGCTGCTAAATTTGGCATACGTCCATTTAAATATTTGTCATTTGCTGTTAGCTATTGGAATGCAGGCAGTACAAAATCACAACTTGATAATGATAATGGAACAGTGATTCAAGCAAATGGCTATAGCAAAATGGCTTTTTCTGGGGTTGATTTTTATACTACTACTCATCTACCAATACCAAGTGTGAATAGTGAAATTTTATTTTCTGCTGGACCCACTATAGTTTTTTCCAAATTTAGTCCACAAACAACTTTACCTAATTATCAAAACCCACAGCTGACAAAAAGCTCTAAAATTAATATTCGCCCATTTTTGGCGATTGAGTATCAATACCAATTACCCTATGCTTTTACACTAGGGATAGAAGCCAAGTATATTTTTGGTATTGGTAAAAATATTTATGGTCCTTATTATGGTAGTAGCTATGTACCAAATATGCTCAATCTATCTGCCAGCTTAGGATACCATTTTTAACCTTTAGTTTGCTTTTAATCTTTAATTTTGGGTACTAAAGTATATATTCACTTAAATTAAAAGTGATAAATAACTTCAAAACTATTCTAATCATAGCCAATCAATTACCACGATAAGCGTATCACCAGCAAAGATGAATCTACAAAACTTTGGATACAAATTTTTATCAAGAAAACCAATTACTAAAATCAAAAGGAGAAAACATAAATGAAAGCAAAACTTATTATAACAACACTTGGTTTAGCTCTCACTATACTAAGTTATGCAGATACAGTACCAGATTTACCAACTAACGTCACTCACGTTGGAGAGTTAGCCGTAGACCTTAATACAAGCTGGAAAAGACCTATTAACGCTAGTATTGAAATACTCACAAATCAAACGCATAACGCTGAAACCCATGCTAACTCTGCTGAAATAACTGCTAACACGGCAAATGAAAATGCAGTAAATGCACAACAAACTGCCAATGCAGCAAATACGATTGCCCAAAATGCAGCAGCAACTGTTAAGACATTTGATACAAGATTAATTAATGCAGAAAGTGATGCCACTTCTGCTCAACAAATTGCAGCAGGCGCCAATAAAACAGCAGATGCTGCTTCAATAGCTGCTCAAGAAGCTACGACTAAAGTTTCTAGTTATGATAGTAGGATTGCTACTGTTGAAAGCAATGCCACAGAAGCAAAACAAAAGGCTAATGATGCTAAACAAACCGCTGATGCAGCTAAATCTTCTGCCGATAAAGTCGATCAGTTCGATATAAGAATTAGCACTGCTGAAAATAATGCTAAAGAAGCAAAAGATAGCGCTAATAAGACAGAAGGTTTTGTAACGGATTTAGATGAAAAATATAATACAAAATTGACGAATCTATCTACTCGAGTAGATAACATAGCTAAACAAGGCTTTGCAATATCAGATCGTGTCATTTACGGGCATAGTGGGCAATCATTACAGGATGTGATCAATATTGCACAAAATGATCCAAACATCTCACCTAAACTTGATGCGGATCATCCTGTCATTATTAAGCTTGCTCCAACTACCTATAAAATTACCGAGCCTATCAAGGTTCCACAAGGTATCATCATTGATGGGGAAAACCATGCAATCTTGGAAGGTGGAAATCTTTACATTCAACCAAATACCCAGTTTGAAAACTTTATAGCAATAAATGCTAATACATTTTTTTACTTAGATAATCATGAGGTTATAAAAACAAATAACATATATTTCAACAATATCAAGACTAATGATGTGTCAACTTTTGTTGGAGAGGTAGAAAGAAACAATATCCCTTCATATACCCTATATTTTAACCAAGTTGAAACTTCAAACTTGTTAGATATCACTAAGTTACAACACAGCTACCTAAATAACATTACTATACGCAATTCTAGCGCATCTATTGTAACAACGTATTGCAATAAGTTTGATTATTACTCGACTTATCAAGCACATATAATCAATAGTATTATTCAAATTTATTGCTCCCCAATCCATTCTACACAACAATATATAAATAATATAGGTATCACAACTAAAATAGGTAGTTACGACCCAAACGGAAATCCACTCTAACAATTTACTCCAACAGCCAATATCGCTTTATATATTCAAACAACTCATAACTATCTGTCAAACGAAATAATTGCTTTAATTTTTGAATATAGTTATCTACAGTGCGTGTTGAGGCATTCATGTGCTGGGCCAATTCATTTCTTTCTGTTATTCCCTGACCTAAAAGCGTAAAAAAGTGCATTTCCTTATCACTTAGGTTAAATTCTACCTGAATATTTTTATGTTTATGCGCTCTTAACCAATGTGGTGGTAATGCTAATGAAGATAGCTGTTCAGGGTAAATGACAAACTCATCAAAAAATTTTGTCACTAACGGTGCAATATGAGAAACAAGCTTGTTTAGCGTATGGTACAGATCTATAAACCGAAGATAAAGCGTGGTTATATTATGGATATTATCAAAATAAAGTACAAAACGATGTATATTAGTATCACCCCAAAAGTAATAAGATACGGCATAGCAATCGCCATACTTAGAATGCTCAGGAGTAAACAACTCTTGCCAAGCTTTTGCATGTACTGCAATCTCAGATAAGTGGCAAAATCTTGGCAATAAACCAATTAAATTATAGTTATGATAAGGATCTTGATAGCAATATTGGTTCTTATTGCCATAAAAACGATAAATATATCTATGAGCATGCAAAGGGGTACACCAAGTAAACGATTGATTTACTAACGCGTAATCCACACCACAACAACTAAATGTCATCAGTATCTCATTAATTAGCTCATCTAAACGAAATTGCTCTATCTTCTGAAGGTTATTATTTTTTTCTTTCATTTTCCGCACATCTTTATTTTAGATTCATCCCATATATCACTTGCAAGGAACGTTACCTAGATGATTAGTTTAGATGGCAAAGAAAACTATCATACTTATGGATAATCTTCCAATAAAATTTTTGATAGTTTTAAAACCACAAAATATATACATCTAGTTAATAAAAAAACTCACTAATTTAAGATAACTTCTTGTTTTAAATAACCGCTAGATTGACTATTATATACAGCCAATAAATGGAATGTGTACAGTAAGCGAATATGGGTAGCATCATTGATGGCAAACAAAAAGCCAAAGAAATCAGGTTAAATATCAAGCAACATGTTGTTGAGCTCAAAAATAAGGGTAAACGCCTCCCGGGTCTTGCCGTTGTTATTGTTGGTAACGATCCAGCTTCTCGGATATATGTTAATAACAAACGTAAAGCTTGTGAAGAAGTTGGCTTTCTCTCTCAAAACTATGATTTGGCTACTGATACCGATAATGACACTTTATTTAGTTTAATCGATAAACTAAATAATGATCCTACAATTGATGGTATCTTGATACAGCTACCTTTGCCACAACACATCGACGCTGAACGCATTCTAGAGGCGATTCGCCCTGATAAGGATGTCGATGGTTTCCACCCTTATAACATTGGCAAACTTATGCAAAGAAATCCCCTACTGCGCCCTTGTACTCCTAAAGGTGTCATGACACTATTAGAATCTACTATAGATACTTTTAAGGGTAAGCATGCTGTTATCGTGGGAGCATCAAACATTGTTGGTCGTCCGATGTTAATGGAGCTTCTATTAGCAGGCGCAACCGTTACAACTTGTCATCGATTCACAACGGATTTACAAGCGCATTTAAGTCGCGCCGATATAGTCGTTGCGGCTGTTGGCAAACCTCAGTTTATTCAAGGTAAATGGCTTAAAAAAGATGCCGTTGTTATCGATGTTGGGATTAATCGCCTCGAAGATGGTAGTATTGTAGGCGATGTCGACTTTAATAGCGCCATCGATAAAGTTGCATATATTACTCCGGTGCCAGGTGGTGTAGGTCCTATGACCATTGTGACCCTACTTGAAAATACGTTATTTGCTTGTGAGCATTTACATAACAAGGCATAATAGCCCCGAGAAGTTTGGAGTATATTATGAGTATTACAAAAAAACAGCCTTCATTTTGGTCAATTTTAAGCCTTTTTTGCCTTTTGATATCGGCAATAGTGATTGTTGTTTTTCACAAGACTCACGCTAACACAATTGATCGTACCGAAACTACAACTGCTACTACTAACAATCAAAATGGACATGTCACTAAAAAGCAAAACGATGCTGAAAATAAAACCAACTACCGTAATCTTTCTCCTAAAGACGCATACAATAAAGGAATAGAATATAGCCAGCAAAGTAATGTGGATAATTACAATATTGATAAGGCAGTTGATTATATTCAATATTCTGCGGCAACTGGTTATGCTGAAGCACAATTTAAGCTTGGTCTTATGTATTTTCAAGGGTTAGGCGTACAATCTAATCCTGCAGTAGGTTTTTATTGGATAGAAAAAGCAGCAAAAAACGACTATCCAGATGCACAAATTTACCTTGCCTATATGTATAAAAAAGGGATAGGAGTGTCTGCCAATTTATTTAAATCCAACTACTGGCTACGTCAAGCACGCGAAAATGGCATAGATGTTAACCTTAGTTCTTTACCATTTTTCTAAACTCCCTAATCTCCCAACAATGATGGATATTAGGGCGCCTTAAAAAATCACGCGAGAGGCATTTATCATCTATATTTTGACAATTAAATTTCTTCATCAAGCTTTCATCAAACTTAAACTTCCGGAAGTTGTTCGAAAAATAAAGCACACCATCTTTTGTCAACAACTGCATTGTAAGTTCAATGAGTTCCAGCTGATCTTTCTGAATATCTAACACATTCTGCATTCGCTTAGAGTTTGAAAACGTTGGCGGATCCAAAAAAATTACATCAAACTTTTTACGCATCTTAAATGCTGATTTTAACCAACTAAAGCAATCTTCCTGAATAAATAAATGCTGACTTAGGTCTATTTTATTGAGATTAAAATTACGTTTACCCCATTCTAAATAAGTTTTAGACATATCAACATTAATGGTCTTGGCACCCTTTAAGGCTGATTGCACACTTGCCGTACAGGTATAGCAAAATAGGTTCAACAGTGTTTTATTTGTGCTTGCCTTGGCAACCAGCTGACGCATTTTCCTGTGGTCCAAAAATAAACCTGTATCTAGGTAATCCGTAAAGTTTACGTAATACAAGCAGTCATGTTCTTTAACCACACGAAATTGCCCTATTTCGGATTGTTTCTCATATTGCTTTGCGCCTTGCTGCCTTTGCCTTGTTTTAACATAAATATTGTCATACTTCACCCCTAGCACTTCACTTACATGATAAACCATTTGTAGTAAGCGCTTTTGCGCAAGTTTTTGATCAACGTTTTTCCCCATCTGATATTCTTGAATGTGGGCATTTCTATGATACAAATCAACTGCTACTGCATACTCTGGAATATCAGCATCATATACACGATAACATTCGATTTCCTGCTGAACTGCCCATTTTTGTAATTGCTGATGATTTTTTGATAAGCGGTTTTTAAATGCCAAATGTGCATCATCCTGTAAAATTGCATTACTTGCTTGACGCATTAACTTTTGTTTAGTTGTTTCATGCTTCATGACCCACTGATCAGAAATTTCAAACTGGTACAAAGTCGTTGCTAAAGCACCATTAAAAAACTTATTGTGTTTGAATGCTCTCAATCCCAATGCCTTGACCGAATCGCTTGCTGCACTAAATATTCCCACGCGCCAACCTTTAAATTCGGTTATAAGCATCTGTCCAAACGTTTTAAATAGACGTATCAATTTTTCGGTTTCATTATAATATAAGCGCTCGCCATAAGGCGGATTGGTTACAATCAACCCCGTGTGTGATTTGGTTAAATTAGTTAAATACTTAACGTCCTTAACCGCTAACTCTATATATTCAGTCAGTCCTAGAGCTAAAACATTTTCCTTTGCCTTAGCAATCACTTTCTCATCATAATCATAGCCAATAAAACGAACATTCTGATTTTTTAACCCAGCTTTTTTTGCTTCGATGGCTTGTGCTTTCAAGCTTTTCCAAACATCTACGTCAAAATTCCGCCATTGCATAAAACAAAAATTTTCACGATTTAAATTTGGTGCAATATCATATGTCATCATTGCCGCTTCAATCAGTAAAGTACCTGAGCCACACATAGGATCTACCAATATTGGCGCTTCTGTCTTTAGCATTTCTATCCACCCCAAACGTACTAAAATCGCAGCAGCTAAGGTTTCTTTTAACGGAGCCTCACCTTGAGCTAATCGATAACCTCTACGATGTAAACTCTCACCGCTCAAAGACAAATAAATATAAGCCTCATCTTTTTGAAAATGAATAGCAATAAAAATATCCGGCATATCCAACGCAACATTAGGACGCTCATCCATTTGGTCACGAAAACAATCCACAATTGCATCTTTTGCTTTTTGTGCCGCAAATTGAGTGTTATTAAAGGCTTGATGTTTACCAGAGACTTCAATCTTAATTGACTTATCAACGCTAAAGTAACTATTCCACGGCAAACCATATAACACGTTATAAAAAGTATCTATATCTTTAAACTTGAATTCGTTAAGTTTTAGCTGCACTTGATTGGCAAGCCTGGAATGTAAACATATTTTGTAACTCGTTGACAATGATGCTTCAAACATTACCCCTGCTAATTTCTCTTGTGCACTTAGTGCACCTAAGTTCAAAAGCTCATCTTTTAGCAAGAGCTCAATGCCTTTAGCACAACTGGCAAATAGGGAATATATCTTATCTTCTATAGGGTTTGCTTGATTTGCGTAATTCATTATGATCTAAGTAACGATGGATTTATCCAGCATTATACGCAGAGTTTTATAAAAGTCTTTAGATGGTAACAGTTTATTTGAACGACAAAGTAAAAGCTAACAAATCACCCTTGAGATTGTTTCAACATGCTCCGTACTATTGATCTTCTTTACTAAAGCCTCCAAGGTTTGCATATCACTTAAAATGAGGTTGAGTTTAATGATTTTGTGCTTGTCAGAAGATGATGGCTGCAAACTAACAATAGTAATTTTCTCAATTGCCAAAATGCTTGTTACTTCATGCACTGCCTTGATAACGTCACTACAAACGAGTAATAAATCAACTTGATAGCGACGCAAATCCTTTTTCCCCCATTGAACATCAAGTACACGTTCAGGTGCATTTAAGCGTAATTTCAAGAAGTTTGGACATACTGTACGATGCACAGTCACGCCTCTACCTTGTGTTAAATAACCAACGATATCGTCTCCTTGCACAGGCTTACAGCAACCAGCCATGTGTGATAACAAATTATCCACACCATAAATTGTTAAGTCCGTTTTCCTAACCTTTTCATCCAGATTTTGTGTTGTGTTAAACCCTTTTAATGCCTTATCATCGTGGACTGTTTTGTCTAACTGTTTATAGTGCTCAACAATATAGTTAATCACTTGATTAAAACGAAGATCCCCTGTTTCGATACTTGCATAAAAAGTTTCTTCATCAGACATGTTAAAATGCTCTGCAATCAGTTTATAATCAACAGACCTCAATCGATGGTGCTTCAGCTCATCTAGTAAACGCTCACGTCCTAGTAGCGCATTTTGCTCCTTATTTTGTTGCTTAAACCAACGCGCAACACGAGCTCTGATTTTTGCCGAGTAAATAAAGCCATTGCTTACATTTGCCCAATCCAAACTTGGATGTGGCTCCTTTTGGGTTAATATTTCAACCCTATCACCTGTATCAAGCTTTGTTGTTAATGGAACAATCTTACCGTTAACTTTCGCGCCTTTGGTTCGATGTCCTACCATTGTATGCACCATATAGGCAAAATCTAATACAGTAGAACCTGATTCCATATCAATAACATCACCATTGGGTGTAAACACATAAACACGATTACTAGTAATATTCTTTCTTAGTTCATCACTATTGAGTTCATTGGCAAGCTCACTTTCCCAATCTAATAATGACCTTAACCAATTGACTCTTGCCTCATAACTTGGATCATGTCGTACCCCTTCTTTATAACGCCAATGTGCAGCCACACCCATTTCTGATTCGTTGTGCATATCAAAGGTTCTAATTTGAACTTCAAGCGTCAATGCGTCAGGACCATAAACAACAGTGTGTACAGAGCGATAACCATTTTGTTTTGGTGTAGCAATATAGTCTGCAAACTCATTGGGAATCGGTTCCCATAACTCATTAACAATACTCAATACGCGATAACACTCATCCACTGAATCAACTAAAATACGCATCGCACGGATGTCATAAATTTCATTTAAATCACGCTCTTTTTTCCTAAGCTTACGCCAAATGCTATAGATATGCTTAACACGTCCACTTAACTCAAAGTGAATCCCTTCTTTTTCTAAAATAGCTGCCAATGTATCCATCGCATCTTGAATATAGGCTTCTCTTTGTAGCCGCTTCTTCTTAAGTCCTCGTGCTATTTTTTTATATTCAACAGGATACAAGCAAGCAAATGCACGGTCTTCTAACTCCCATTTTGTTTTAGCCAATCCTAAACGATTAGCCAAAGGGGCATATATTTCGAGGATTTCTTTAGCGATCGTTTGCTTATAACTTTCTGTCCAATGTTTGACTGCTCGCATCGTACACACACGATCAGCAAGCTTCACCAACACAATACGTACATCTTCAACAATGGTTAATAGCATTTTACGAAAGGTATCAACCTGCGTTTGGCTAGGTTTTACATTTTGCAAAGCGCGTACTGCGGACATCGCACACGCTCCATCTAAGATTTTAAGCACCGATTCGCCACATCTTTCAATGATTTTTTCGTGCGGAATTTTTTGGTTATAGTGCAGCTCAAATAATAAGGCGGCGGCTACAGAATCTTCATCTGCTTGCAAATCAAAAAGCACTGCGGCCATTTCCACACCATAGCTAAAACATGTTCCACCATGTACTGATGGTTGATCTATGCCATATTCCACCAGAATATCAATAGCACCAGCAATCGTTTGTAACCTAGACTTTGGATAAAACTCCTCTAACAAAGGTAACCATTTTTCAAAGTCAATAAAACCATCCTTTGTTAAAACATAGCGATCAGTAACTTTCACCATTTGTACTTTGTCCGTTATTTATAACAATGCCTAGAGTCTTTGCCTTTAAGCATAACGAAAATGAGTCAAAAACCCTAGTGAAAGTATAGAAATAAACATTAATATGTTTACTAAGTCAGTCTATAAGCCGGGTTCTGTCGTGGACAGTCATTTATCTAGGCATTATGTCACCATCATGCTCAAGCAGTCTACCCAGTTGCAACACGAGCAATGCTATCACAACCCTATTTGACCTTGCTTCAGATGGGGTTTACCGTGCCACTTTTGTTACCAAAAGCGCGGTGTGCTCTTACCACACCGTTTCACCCTTACCTGTGTATATTTAGATACCATCGGCGGTCTACTCTCTGTTGCACTTTCCGTAGGTTCACACCTCCCAGGCATTACCTGGCATCTTGCTCTGTGAAGCCCGGACTTTCCTCACCCTACCACTTTTTACATCTTAATCTTTAGACAATAATTTTAAGCTAAACACTAATGTAATAACGTGGTAAGACGCGACTGTCTGACCAACTTAGCAATATTATTATATGTCTAGCTGTTGACGAATAGCAATGACTTCACGTTCAGTAATTGCTTTAAGACGGCTATATTCACTTTGCAATGCCAATAACTGCTCATTAGCGTATTTTTTAAATTCACGCACTTTTTGATCACACTCCATGCGAGTGCTTAAGAGCTCGCTTTGGGCTTGTTGATACTCTTCTAGTGCCACTGCCCTTGCTGCTTTAATCGCGATCATTGCTTGAAATAACTTTTGAATAATGACTGGCTCTTTTTGTAAACGCTCTGTCGTTAGCTCTTCCATTGGTGCAATAGATTCATACGATTCTTCCCCATTCCCATTTGTGATAAATTGGGGTTTCGAATTACGAGCGAAAGCTCGCTTTTGCAATGATTCTAGTTCATCTTGCTGTTGTCGATGAGTTCGATGCTCTTTAAAGGTTGACATATCAGGTCTTCGAAGCATATTAGATCTTTCTTTACCTTGAGCGTTTGACCTATCATGGTTTTTGTCACGAAAACATTGAGTTCTATTTTTTGATTTTTCCTGTTCCGATAAATGCGTATTTTCTTTTTGCCACTTACCTAAAAATACAGCAATTTGTGCATGTGTACCTTTACCTAACTCTCTACGCACATACTCCAGGGTGACTCGACGACCCTCCTTATTTAACCGATCAGCAATCGCTGACACTTCTTCATAAGTAATTTGATTCTCTTCGGACATGAATTCCCTTATTTCAAGAATTTTACACTACACTACGCATACCTTTAACACGCCAGCACTGAGCGAGTGAAATCAATAATACGTAGAAAAATCAATATTAAGCCTAAAAGTTTACGTATTTTCCACGTATTCGTTATTTACTTTCATAAAAGTAGAAAGAGCGCTACATAGCAAGGTTTAGCAGAAATATTATTCAGACGTAAACTCGATGTGCGAATTATTACTAAAAAAACTCGAAAACTCAAGTTAAATCACGATAATACTGCTAAAAGTCCTATGCTTGCCAATAATTGGAGAATAACGATAAATACACCCGTTACAATTAACAGCAAAAGATAAGCCTTACTCAATAACCCATTACGCTTTTCTTTTTGTCTTAATGACCATGTCATGCAGGCTGGCAATATGATTAATAAAATACAGACAAAGATACTAGCATAGCCTAAAGCAGCTAAAAAGCCATTGACAAAAAATACAGCAAATATTAACGGCGGAACATAGGTGATTACAAAATTCACAAGTCGCGCTTTCATCGTTTTTTTAAGCTTATAAGTATCCTGGTTAAAATGAAATAACGCTAAAGTTACTCCTAAAAATGAAGTCGTAACTGCAACGTTAGAAAAACCAACAATAAATCCACTGACTACATCTACATTCAGAAGGTTGTGATAAGCTAACCCTAAATCTATGTTATGTTTCATTAAATATTGAAAGCCATAATTTCCTAATACTGGAATGACTCCTAAAGTTATAGCAACCCAAATAACATATACCACAAATGGTACACTGGCACCAATTATAACGATTTTTTTCAGGGCCTGATCGTTTTTAAAATAATTACGGATTGTCGGGATCACTATATGAAAACCAAAAGAAGTAATTAAAATTGGAAAGGCATACCAAGCATAACCAATACCCAAACTATCACTTTCTAACAAATTGGTTTGTACATAAGGCACAACGACCACAATAATCGCTATAAAACACACAGTCTTAAGTGTAAAAAACACTTTGTTGAGCTGATCAACGGCTGATGTACCAAAATAAATCACCATCCCGAACAGAAGCGTAAACAATAAAGCGCCATAACCACTTGAGCTTGATAAATGTAAAACATATTGATTAAGCAAACTCCCACCCATAGAAATATAAGCAGTTGTTAAAGCATATAATAGCAATAAGTAGGCAATCCAGTTAATGAATTGCCCCACTCTACCTAACGTAGCATAAGCCATCGTATTTAAATCCGCCGATAACGGCTGCCTAATGTTCACTTCTACAATCAGTAATGCTGTAGCCAACATGATGATCCAGTTAATAAAAAGCAAAACCACTGCGCTTTTAAAACCAATCGCGGCTACCACATAGGGAATACCTAACATGCCTGCACCAATTGATGTGCCTGCAATAAGTAAAATACCACCGAGTTGTTTCATCCTTGAAACCGATAGCATTGTATAAGTTTCCGACATAATTTATGTATTATAGTCTTAGATATTTGACGAAGTTTTATATTACCATTACCAATAAAACCCACAAGCGATTTTTGCGGTAAACTTTTATCAAAATTAGAGGGTACTGGTCACCATCGAAAAAGAGTAAAGATTTCAGGGTAAATGATTTATTAAGAACAATAGCCTCGCAAAACAACTTGTACTTACTCTAAAAGGCGTTATCCTAAACACATCGTTAAATTTTTAACTTTATTTGCCTTTTTGTTATGAATAACTACCACAATCTGCGAGCTTTTGCAGATATTCACCTTACAAACTTACACCAAAATTTACACAACATTAAAGTACTACATCCACACAAAAAAGTGATTGTCATGCTCAAAGCAAACGCTTATGGTCATGGCGCAATTGAAATTGCACATGCACTAGATGGTTTATGCGATTATTTTGGCGTTGCGAGTATTGAAGAAGGTATTGAGCTACGCGATTATGGCATAAATACTAAAATCATTATTTTTTCCGGCTTTTTCTGTCAACAAATGACACAAAAGTTGATCAATCACAGCCTCATCCCTATCATTCATAGCACTTACCAATATGAATTACTTGTACCTTATTTTAAAAGATGCAACGCTGAAATATGGCTTAAAGTCAATACTGGAATGAATCGTTTAGGCTTAAATTATAACGAGTTTAATGATTTATACAACAAGGCCCAGTTCTATCAAAAACCACTAAACGCCTTAACTCATTTAGCAGAATCAGAAAATAAAGATCAAAGTTTTACCCAGTTACAATTAACCCGTTTTTATCAACTTATTCAAGATAAACAACTTGTCAATATCAGTGCATTTAACTCTGCTGCCTCTCTACTGAATGCTAACATTGATAAAACCAACACGATTCGAATTGGTCTTGCTTTATATGGAGCTTGTGCGCAAGATGCAAAAGATCTTGGTTGTACACTTCACTCCGTGATGTCTTTACACAGCCATGTGATTGCCATTCAGCCGATCAAAAAAGGTGAATCGGTTGGTTACAATCGTAGATATATTGCTGAAGAAGACACGTATATCGCAATTGCCAGTATCGGTTATGGTGATGGTTATCCACAATCTACACCAAATGGGACAACTGTGTTAATTAACGATATCCCCTATCCCACTGCGGGCAAAGTTTCGATGGATTTAATGGCAATTGAAATTGGTGCAAATCATGATATCAAAATTGGAGATGTCGTGACTTTGTTTGGTGTACCAAAACTGACTGTTGATCAGATTGCCAAACAAATTGGTACTTCAAGCTATGCCATACTTACCGCCATTAACCCTCGTGTTACACGTTTTTATCTTGATTAAGACATTAAACATGAATTTTCTCATCTATCAAGCTGGCAACTGCTTCAATTAATTTATCAATACCTTCAGCTACCTCAGCGATCGATTTTCCTAACATATATGCAGGCGTTGTCACTACTTGATTGTCATGATCTATACATACACTACTGACACATTCCTTAACGTGTTTTGCACCTTTTTGTTGAAGTATGTTCGCTATTGCCTCATCTTGACCAATTGTTAAGCTTACGCTTGGGTAAATTTCGGCTGCAATCACAGGTGCAATACAAATAAAACCAACTGGTTTATGCTCACCTTTAAACGCTTCAATAAACTTTTTCACTTGTGAGTCAACCTGATAGGTTGCATCTTGCTTAAAAGCAAAATCACATAGGTTTTTGGCTGCGCCAAAACCACCTGGTAGGACAAGTGCACTATAATCATATGGCTGCACTTGAGCCAAGTCTTTTATCTTACCTCTTGCAATACGAGCCGCCTCAACCAGCATATTACGATTTTCTGACATTTCTTGGCCTGTGATGTGATTGATCACATGGTGTTGATTTTTATTCGGGGCAATAACCTCATAGTCAATACCACGTTTTGATAATGACAATAACGTTAATACAGCTTCATGAATTTCACTGCCATCTAATGAACCACACCCTGCTAATAATACGGCTACTTTTTTAGTTTGATTTGGCATAATTTCCTCCATCAATTTTATATATCCATCACAAACTGTTTTGCGTAATACTACAAAATAATTCACGATAGAAGATGCCTCGTGCTACGTTATATAGCGATTAAAAGTTTACGCTAATGCCTGCTCTGAGTCATCGATTATATCTAGGGGAGTTCAGCACAGATGCTTGGCTTAATTTTAAAGAGTCTAGGGAAACTAGCAAAATAAGCCATAAATAACGTAAGTTCTTTGTTTAAAAATCTAAATCTTTGTTTCGCTTTTAATAATTTTAGGAGTAATAAAAATCAATAACTCCTTATTCTCAACCCTATTACTGACACTACTAAACAACCAACCCAAAAGTGGAATATCACCTAAAAATGGAACTTTACTCTTAGAGTATTCAATCGTTTTTTCATAAATACCGCCTAAAACAACTGTTTGACCATTTTTAATCATCAATTTTGTTTTTATTTCCCTTTTGTCTAATGCAGGTTCTCCACTTGTGCTTAATTCCGCATCAGTAGATGGCGCATCTTTTTTAACGGTAACATCCAAAATAACATCCCCGTTTGGGGCGACTTGAGGTTTCACTTTAAGCTCTAATACTGCTTCTTTAAACGCAACACTAGCAGCTCCCGAAGCACTACTTTCATTATATGGAATCTCTTTACCTTGCTTAATAAATGCTTCTGTATTCTCTGCTACAACCAAGTGTGGAGATGAAATGATTTTTGCATCTCCTTCTGTTTCTAATGCAGATAACTCAAGAGTAAGATCAATCCCACCAAACAAACCTGCAAACGCTAAAGTTGCATTGGTTGAACCTTGGCTTGGTTTAGATGGATCTTGATAATTAGGTAAGATACTAATACTACTATCTTTGCCATTATTTGCTTTATAACCAAGTCCTAAATCAAATGCTGACTTTTTTGATACTTCAACGATGCGTGCCTCAATAAGCACTTGATCAACAGGCTCATCTAAATTATTAATCATCGAGCGAATGCCACTGATATAGTCTTTGGTATCCGTCACAATCAACATATTGGTACGCTCATCTGTTGCTATCGAACCGCGTGAAGACAAAAATCCCTGTTTACTAGATTCTAGCATCTTCATCACATTTTCAGCTTTGGCGTAGTTTAAATGAATATATTCTGTTGTCAGTGGTGCTGCTGCTTGATTGGCTTGCTCAGCTACCGCAGCCTCTTGATTTTGTGCCGCAATCTCTGCATTAGGTGCGATATAGAGTATGCTCCCCATCAACCGCTTCCCTAAGCTCTTTGATAACAAAATGATATTAAGTGCTTCCTCCCACGGTACTTGAGTGAGACTCAATGATACCTGCCCTTCAACCCCATCACTTATGACTAAGTTTAAACCAGCAAATTGGGCCATTGTTTGCAAAAGTGACCTGATCGGTACATCTTGAAATTTAAGTGAAATTTTCTTATTAACGCTAAATCCATCGATTTCCGTTTGCTTATTACTAATTTCTACTTCAAGTCCTGTACTTGTTGTTTTATGAGTATAGTGAAATGGGACATCCATCCGCATAATCATAATAAGTGAACTGCCTTCTTGCTGCAAATCAAGCGAAGACACAATTGTATTAAATATTGTAGTATCAATACTATGTAACCAATAATCTGCAATGCTTGTATTCTTAAATGTGATCACTAAAGTATTTTTATGTTCCAAGAAATCAATTGCTTCCGGTTGTTTTTCCCACAGCAGTTTCAATACCCCACCATTATTCACTGAACGCTGATAGCGAATATCCTCAATAAATCGATGCGTATGCGAAATATTAGTTAAATTTGTTTGGTTTTTTATTACTTCTAAAATATTTTCTGGCGAATTTATTTCTTTTACCGTAGTACCTTGAATGACAGCTAAATTTGTTTTTGGAACAGGAGCATCACTTTTTTTATCAATCACAGCTGATTGATTTAAATATTTTGACAAATCTAATTCAAGCGTTAAAAACGAACCAAAATGCAAAATACTTGCATCTACTGACAAAGTAAAAACGCATGTTAGTATAGATACAGATAACTTAAGTGCTTTAGTTTTCAGCATTTTTAGCCACCTGATTTAATTTTAAAAGCGTTGTTACTTTGTACCATTTCCCTTCTTTTCCTTTTTTACGCTCGTCTATCTCTACATACTCTGCCGTAATTTTCTCTATCCGTCCATAATCTCGCCCCAGATAGTCTCCAAGTTGTACAACATTTGCATGATGATTTTTAATGTTGGTTATAATAGCCCAAATTTGATCGCCTTGTTCAATTACACCTGAAAATCTTAAGTCTTCAAGTGGAATTTGCTCTAAAGGCAGCCTTTTACGTGCTAAATTTGGTTGGTACTTATTATCATCAACAACTTGTTTAGGTGCTTCTTTGACGAGTAGTTTTGCTGGGGTGTCAAATGGATTACGCAGGTTGGTTAAATTCAGCTGTTGAACTTTTACTACGTTAATTTTTGGTAAAGGTGCTATTTCCTGTGCGGGTGTTTTAGCCGAAATTTCATTTACGTAACTTACTAAATCCGTTTGCATGGCAAGCGCATTTTTTCCACAAAGCAACAACATAAGTGTTACTAACCAAATCAAGCACCAAACCTTCATTGGTTTTCTCCCATATTTGGTTTGAGCTTCAAGCTAAAAGTTTGCAAGCTCATACTCATTTGTAATATCCCATATTCACTGACTGAGGTATAAGGCACAATACGATAGTTTTCAATCAATATAATACGCGGTAATGTTTCTAGTTTATTAACGAAATTAGACAATTGCTCAAAAGTTCCATCACAAGACAGATCTATATCCAAAATTGCATAATTTTCTTTATACTCCAATGGTTGTGGATTGAGTAACTTAACACGCAGTCCATTTTGAAAGGCTAAATCTGATAGCTGTTCTATTAATTGTGGTAGCTCACTATCGGTAGGCAACGCATCAAGCGAATAGTTAAATATTTCTTGTAAGGTTTCTACTTGCTGTGCCAATATAGGTAACGCCTTACTACGTGAAATACTCTTAACCAACTGTTCTTTATACTGAGACTCAAGAGCAAAGGCATTTTCTCTTTGTTGATAACGCATACTCACTACAGTAACATAACCTAGCCCTATTACGAACAATAGGGTGATTAAGTTTAAAATAAGCTTGATCCAAAATGGTTGTACGCTTAAGCTATCCAATACCACAATTATCAACTTCTTCATTGTGGTTCCTTTTTTATTTTTTGAGTAATGTTAACAGTTATTTTAAAGGCATTCTCAGCACCATAACCAGGCTTACCAATTAAACTAATATTAGATAACACTGGTCTATCAAAAGTTGGATCGTTTTCTAAGGCACGCATCAATTGTGCAACTGCTTTACTATGCTCAGCACGTCCTTCAAATGAAAGTTCATTTTTATTTTTGTGGATGCTCGTTAGATAAACGGATGTAGGCAAAGCTGAAGATAAGCCCGACCAAACTGATAATACTCTCTGACGCTCAGTTTCTAAATTGTTTAATAGCTCAATTTTTCCCAATAATGCTATCTTTTCCTCCTCTAATTTAACGATGCGAGCATTTTCTTTTGCATAAACTGTAGTTTGCTCTTTTAAATAATTATTGCGCTTATATTGATTCGACAATCCTTGTGAAGCGATGATCACCCAAATAATTGTAATTAAAACACCTATTAGTGCTACGAAAATCAAGTCAAAAAGAAGTGCTTGCAAATGCCTCTTTTGACAAATTTGTCGCCACGGCAATAAGTTAAATTCGTGCATCAGCTGATTCCTTCTCTTGTTGCTAAACCAACCGTAAGGACATAACCTGCACCATGCTTAATTTGTTGAGCTTGGTTCATATTCAACAAATGAGTAAAAGGATTGATCATTATGGCCTCTAGCCCTGTAAAGTCTTTTACTACTTGCGTCAAATTATCAATCTCAACACGATCACCATAAAGCATCAATCGCTCAAGTTTTTTACCTTTATTAGATACATCAAACATCTGCAAATTACGTATAAGCCAAGCGGAAAGTGTATTCAAATAGTCTTCTTCGTTTAAGCTTGCAGAAACGCTTTTATGTTCAGCTAGGTAAATATTATCATTATCAAAGATGTGAATCTTAAATCGTTTATAATTCAAACAGACGAGCACATTATAATCTTCATTATAACTGACATGAAAAATCTGCATATAACGCTGCAACACATAACTATCAACATCAATAACCTCAATCGATAACCTACAGATTTTAGCCAAACGTTGATATTGTTCAATGTGGTCTTTATGTGCTGCAATAAGTAATAGTGCTTGGCTAGTACTATCACTTTGTGGTATTAACTTAAAATCAAAAAATGTATCTTCAACCGGATAAGAAACGTATTTATTGAAGTCTAATAAGATCGCATCTTTAAGTTGTGTTTCGTTAAGTCCTTTATCTATCTGTATTGTTTTGCTAATAACATTGGTGCTGCTTAAGACAAATCCTACTTTTTTGCTCTTCACCTTATTTCGTTTTAACAAATCGATGAGCGTTTCAGCCACAGTTGCGAAATCAATAATTTGATTATTCTCGATGATCCCTGCTTCCAATACTTCGCAATCTGCGACTTCCAATACATACTGACCTATAGCTTTTTTCTTTAAAACGACTATGCGCAAATAGCGATCTGACCAATCAATTGCAATAAGTGTTCTGCTTTGCAAGCGTGATAACAAAAATGACAACATGCACATTAGTCCATTAAATAAAACTGTCTATAGTATAACTAAGCTTCGTAAGAAAAACAGTGTAAATACTATACTTTATAAGGCGTTAATAGATATTGATTATTTTGATAACCAGATAATTCAACCAAATCGGTAATCTTACGCTTGCCTGCTCTATCTCTGGCAATAAAAACAATAAGGTCTATTGCTTGTAAAATAAGTGTTCTAGGTACAGTTACTACGGCTTCTTGAATCAAATCCTCAAAGCGGTAAGGTGTTGATTCTACGCTGTTGGCGTGAATCGTACATACTCCCCCTGGGTGCCCTGTATTCCAAGCTTTCAACAAGTCCAAGGCAGAACCATCTCGAACTTCGCCAATAATAATCCGATCTGGACGCATTCTCAACGAACCCTTTACTAATTCGCGCATACTAACAAAAGAGGTTGTTGTCATCGACACCAAATCGTCAACGTCTACCTGTAACTCTGGTAAATCCTCTATCACCAGCACACGATCTTGACTACCTGTTAGTTCAGCCAATAATGCATTACAAAATGTGGTTTTACCTGAACCCGTTCCGCCAACCACGACAATGTTTTTACGTTCATGCACAGCACGTTTTAACCCTTCTGACTGATTATTGGTTAATGCACCTTGCTCAACGTATTGGTCCAAAGTAAAAATTGCAATCGCACGTCTTCGGATCGAAAAACAAGCACGATTTACAACAGGAGGTAACCAACCTTGAAAACGTGCACCTTGGAATGGCAACTCAGCAGCTACTTCAGGGTGCTCCTCATTAGCCACGTGATTCTTAAATGAAGCAACAAGCTTAACGATATTCTCACTTTGCTCTGCTGGAATATAAATATCGGTTGCAACCTTTCCCTCACCAATACGTTCATAATGTACTCGACCATCTGGGTTTAACATGATTTCAATAATTTTATCATCATATAAATACGCCATAATCTGCTGACCAAATGCTGTTCTTAGCATGTTTAATTGGCGTTCTTCAATTAATACTCTTTGTATCATAACTTTATTGCCTTACTCACAATTTGGTTACGGCTAACAAGCCCATAATATCGACTATCAAAAGAATGAGAATGGGCAACACCTTGCATAAAATATTGATCTTTTGGGATTTGTGCACAGTACCTAAATACAGGTAATGACCTGCCTTTATCATCTTTGATATATACGCTTGCAATCCACTTCTCATTAATATAAACGGATTGATCCTTTATACATAGAAAATCCCCAGGTAATCCAACAACTTTCTTTATAAATGGCACTCCAGTTGGCAACCAACCACGTTCAACTACATAATCTTCTGTTTGCGCATTAGGCATAAAAACAACGTTATCACCTTTATCTAACGCAATCACTGGATAAGTAAAATACCACCCTTGTGGCATACTTGGTGTAAGTTGTTTAATAAAACCTATATGAAAGGTGTACAATATCCAATATATAACGTAAAAAATTACAATGGTAATAAGTCCCTTATAAAGTGCTTCAAAGCGGATCATTTATTTTAATCTTCTTTAATTTTACGTATGGTACTATCGGAAATACTCTTGTTAACAGTTGAAGCCTCTGCTACTTTGTCTTGCTTACGACTATTAAGTGAAGCACCTTGAACAGTGGTTGAAACGTTGACATTGGTATTTCCACTACCTGCATAAGATCCACCTGATACAATAGTAGCACCTGATTGTACCGCTCCACCCATTGCGACACTAGAACCTGCTACACCATGCATAGACGCAGCAGCTCCCACAGGAGATACTGAAACATGTGTGGATTGCATCGACGGTGATACGACAACATTTGCCGTTGCAGGGGCCATCATATTTTGGAAGATATTGCCACCCGGTTTACCAACTGCTCTTGCCAAATAAGAAGGCAAAGTATAAATCAGAATCAGTAAGATAAACGACGTAAAAAATAATGCTAATGGTTTCTCTAAACTGGTTGAATCACTAATTGATGTAATTTTTAAGCTTTGGAACAATGTAAATGCAACTCCTAAAATAAAAATCACTGCTAGCAATCTAACGCCTGTACGCAACAAATGCTGAATCGCTTTATAGAATAAATCCTGAGTCGGTTTAAACACACCTAAAGGCACCACAATTAATGATAAAACCGCAACAAAATAGAATAATACTACAGAAATAATAATCTGCGCACCAATAGCAGCAAAAATCAAGAGAAGTCCCATTCCTAAAATCAAGTAAAGCATAGAAAGTCCCACATTAAATGTACCATACTCTACTGAGATCTTCATCGTCGACACTCCAGCTTTAAAACCTATCACCCAAACCTTACCAGGACTATACAATAACGCTTGCGATTTTTCAGGTGCTATAATATAACCTACTTTAAGAAAGGTAACTAAAATCATGTTTAGCAATTCGGGGAAATACTTAACGATTGTAAAGAAAAAACCAATCTTAATGATCTTAACGATAAGATTGCCTACACCTTCGTCATGTTTAATAATCCAGACTAATCCAAATATAACAAGCTCTAATCCTGCAACAATTGCTAACAATGCTAAAGCAGAATTCTGTAATGTGCTAAGCTGCTGATTGATCTGCCCAATAAATCCAAACTGGATATCGTCTAATAACCGTGTACCTAAAACATTTGTTACATCTGCCATAATTTACCTATTGATTACTTTGTGCATCAGCACCCAATATTTTTGCAAACGGGTTTTCAACACGACCACCACTACTATCACCACCTTCAAACTGATCAGCAGTTGGATTTTGTCCCACATCGGCAAGAAAGTCTTCTTTTGATTGACCGTCATCCCGTAACAATTTATCAAAAACTTTCAAACCTTTAGAGGTTTTCTTATTCATCTCTTGCAGAAGCTGCTGATTTCCTTGCGCATTATTATTGTTATTACTGCTATTATTAGTTGCTGAGGTTGCAGGAGTATTACCATACATATTGTTACCATTATCCGAACCATAGTCATTGCCATAGGCATGTAAGCTCAATATCGTCAACAGTAAAATTATTCCGCGCTTCATTATTCACTCTGCCCATAAGGCGGTAAATAAGTGTCTTTAGTGACCAAAACAGAAAATTCTTTACCTGCGTTAATAGTAATTGTAGGTTTAATATTCATTGCACGCTCTGTAACCTTACCACCTACTTGAGTTGCTGTTTGACCTAAGCTTTGCAATACTGAGCTTTGCGCTACTTGGCCATAGTCGGGTGTACAGCTTTTGGTTCCATCGCTATTGACAGTACAAACTGCACCACTTTGTTGGCTGGCTACCTGAGCCGCTACTGCTGGCACATTAAATACAGTTGATAATGCCGCAGCACCAATGAGTTGTCCCCAGTGATTATTCACTTCATCTGCTAAGCCTGATACTCCTGAGTCATCCATGCCTTGCTGATTTGGTAAAATAATTGATGTACCATCTGGTCTAATCAAACGAATAAATTTTACCTGGACACTGGTATCACCATAGACAGTTTGAGAGTTATACTGACCAATCAAGGAACTACCACGTGGGATCAGTAACACCCCTCCACTTAAAGTATCGTAGACATCTTTTGACACACGAGCAACAATTGTACCTGGCAAGTCTGAAATAATTTTTGTTTGCAAAATCGCAGGAATTGAGTTACCCGCCATAATGACGTTGTCAGATATGGGTTTTTGAATTATGTTTTGATTGGTAATATCCTTAGCCGTAAGCCCGCCTTTCATGAAGTTCTCTCTCTGCTCTTCTGCTGTTTTTCCAGTTTGTTGACCATCTTGAGCTGCTTTTTCTGGCTGCTGATTATCTTGTGGAATTGGGCGAGGCGCTCCACCACCAAAGAAAATCGGCGCATTCATCGCCTCCCGATCCATTGGTGAGTAACTTGGCTCAGTTGGTTTTTGTGGTGCTATTGGTTGAGTTTTCAGGTTATTAATTTGCACTTGCAACTCTTGCAGTTGTGAGCGCTGCTGATTAATCATGCGCTGCAACTCTGGATTCTCCTGTTGAACGACCTTAACGGGTTGATCCATCCCTAGCTTTTTACGAATTGCTTGTGCATCTTTATAGCTAGACAGTTCATCTGAAACCTTGAGATTCTGTCCTGATGAATGGGCACTAAGATTCGAGCTATTGATGTCTGTGGTTGTTTTTTTAGGTGCATTAATTGAAAAAATAAATGCAACGATAATGATAAGTAATAATGCTCCGCCAACGAACGTAATTAACTTTTTGTTTAGCTCAGATGACCTTGGTGGCGTTGTTCTTACCGAAAGTTTATCTTGCTCTTTCTTAGCCATAATAACCCTTGATTATATTTATTTTTGTGAAATTTCAACGACTGTTTCACCAGATTGTTTTGTTCCAATTTTCAAATATGCATCTTTGATTACTGTATCGACAATCATATAATCGCCTTTCATCCGCCAGTTGAAGTTTGCCGTACCATAACCACCATCATTTGATTTAATAAATGGGACAGGCATCGTCGCATTACTGACTACGACTTCATGTGGGAATTTGATATAAGTTTGATGTCCTGAGCTAAAGATCTGCTCAGGGTACCACGCTGGCGTATCACCTTTTAACATGCTCCAAGTATAGTTAAACTTCATCTCTGATAAATTTAAATCCATACCTGATAATTGTTGTGGTGGTGGCAGTAATGTACTATTTTCAACTCCAGCATTCAAATTCCCTAAATTACCACCATTAAAGCCTTGCACCATATCACTTGGGTATTGCCATCTAACTGAAACCATTGCCTGATCTGGATCTACTGATTTCAAGATCACGTGATACGTCCGCTTATTTGTTGTGATAATCATTGAGTTAGTAAGGTCAGATTTTTGTGGCTTAACTAAAATATGCCAACGCAAATCTTTTCCTTCGCCACTATAAGTAGATGCTATCTGCCATCTAAGTGTATCACCTGCTGCTTGCGAAATGATTTTTTCATTAGGTTCAAAGACGATATCTGTAATGTTAAGAGGTGCTGTATAAATTGTGTACATCGCACCTGGCATATAACTATATGTCATCATTGCATTAAAGAAATCGTTTTGATCCGGAAAGTGTTGTGCATTTTTATTCGCTTGTGCAACTGCTTGCTCTTTTGTCAAAATTGGTTTTTGTGTCGTTTTTTCAACTTCTGCATTTGGTACAGGGCGAAGTTGTCCTGGCATAGGCACAGGAATATACTCACGAATTACTTTAGCACCTGCACTACCTTCTTGCTTTGCTTCAACAAATTTACCTGAATCAATATCACCTTGATAACTATTGGTTGCACAACCTAGCATTACAATAGTGGTTATTGGAAGTAAATGGCTTATTTTTTTCAATTTCATTGACTTGATCCTTTTTCGCTAAATGAGAAGAACCCTAATTTTAACCCTAATGGATTAATGATCATTTGGTTTAAAGTTTTTGGTGGAATGCTGGGTGAGAAAGTAAAAATTCCAGAGTAAATTTTTACACTCTCAACTGCACCATCTCTGTTATAAGTTGTCGTTTGAAACGTGATTTCAAAACTATTATTACTCGCTTCATTTGCATTTGTCACCACTGTGGTAATGGTTTTATCACCAATCAACTTTAACGGGTTAAGCGCTTGATACACTTGTTTGAGTTGATCTTCTGCTCGCCCTGATACAGAAAGTAGTGCTGCTTGCCATTGGCGATTTAAAACAATAGGATCAAGCGGAATTTCAGTAATATTCTTAATGAAGTCACTTGCAAACGAAATTTTCTGCGCCACCGTTGGAACATAACTCTGTGAAGCTGTTTGGACATTGACAACACTTTCTTGTGGTTTTACTTCGGCAACGTAAACATACATTTTTTGTCTATTTGCTTCGATGATAATTGCTAGCACTAATAAAATACAAATAATCAAAATCGCAATGCTTGCCATCATCCAATTACGTGCTTGCTTTTTAGCACTACCAATACGAGCTTCCCACTCTTCATAGGCTCGTTGATAGTTTGTTTTACCTTGTTGCTCTTCTTTCATTCATTACAACCTTTGGATTGTCAGTTTTTGAATATAAATTCCTAAAGGATTTATATTCACCTGTTTTTGTGTTTCAAGTGGCTGATGAACAAACCTCCCAGAAATCATCAAAATTGCTTTGTTGTTTTTATCGACTAATTCAACGCTAAAGTTATTACCGTTAATCATGAAATTTTTAAATACAGATTGTGTCATCTGTGTTTTGTTAAAACTTTTTAAACCAGCTTGTAAAATCGACCATGATACTTCATCAACAAAACTTTCATACGCTTTATCACCCTTTACACTTAATAACATAGATTTGATAAACTCAGCCACAACAGCTTCATTTACAATGTAATTTGGGCTTAAAATTTGAGGCGGGGACTTTAAAAAACCCTTATTTGTTATCTGTTCAACCAAAATTTTATAAGGAATAGTATTAAAGTAAGCGATTAAAATAAGCGTTAAAATAAAATTGAATCCAACACCACAAAAAAATACTACGCGCCAAATATATGACTTATAGACAAGCTGTCCGATTGGTTTATCAAATAACTGATTCTGCTTTTGAAAGGGTGTTATGACCTCAGCTTGACGATAAGACTGAACCTCCTTACCAAAAGGAAAGCTATTGGGTTGCATTTAAGTCTACTCCTTTATAATGCTTTTCTATTATTTCATATGCCCAATCCAATCCTTTGCCATGTAAATAACTTTTTAGAAAATAGTTATAACCTTTATTCTGCGCCAAAATCTCACGCATGTATTTTCTCTCTTGAGGTTTACTTACTGCACAAAATGCCAATGCAATTGGACCTAAACCCAAATCAAACAAACAATTCCCTTTGTGTGATTGAAAATAATATTGTCGTTTCGGAATCGCGTGCCCTAAAATTTGCACTTGCCTTAAATTCAGCCCTAATGATTCATAACCTTGTGATACAGCAGGCTCCATTGAACGATCATTTGGTAAGAAAATTCGTGATGGACACGACTCGTTAAGTGCTGATACTAAAGGAGATTTAATGGCATCATCCACGGATTGTGTAGCAAAAATAACCGATACATTTAACTTTCTAAGCGTTTTTAGCCACTCTTTGATTTTTGATGCAAAAATTGGGTGATCTAAGAAAAGCCATGCTTCATCTAAAATCATCAAACTTGGGCAACCATTAAATCGTTTTTCTAATACATGAAAGATATAAGCAAGTACAGGAGCAATAATCTTTGGCATCGCCATTAAGCGTTCCATTTCAAAGCATTGCCAATTTGCATCACTAAAATGCTCTTCATCACAATCTAAAATTTCTCCATATGGACCACCTAATACATAGGAGTCCAACGCCATTCTAAGTGCCCTATCTTGAACGAAAGACCTTAAACCCGTTAGAGTCCTTTGCTCCTTGGGAACTTCTGAGAGATTAATAAGTGCAAGCCAAACTGTTTCTTTTACTTCTGGTGTAATTTCAACCTTCTCATTCTCCAAAAGTCCAAGCACCCAGTCATGTGCCCATACTCGTTCACTATTTTGATCAATCTCAGCCAAAGGTTGAAACACCAAACCACCCTTACCAACATCTCCAACTTCATAAAAGTGCCCTTTAACCCCTTGAGTTAATGCAAAAAAACTACCACCTTTATCAAAAATAAAGACTTGCGCATTTTGATAACGCAGAAACTGTGCTGCCATCACATTTAATAATACTGACTTACCAGCTCCTGTTGGTCCTAAAATCATCTGATGTCCAACATCGCCAATATGGTTAGACAGCCTAAATGGCGTATTGCCTGCAGTACGCGCATACAACAGTGGTGGTGCATTCAAGTGCATATTCATCTCTGGTCCGGCCCAAACGGCAGAAAATGGTAACAGATGTGCTAAGTTCAAACTGTGCATTAGAGGCGTCCGCACGTTAGCATTTGCTTGTCCAGGAATAGACGATAGCCAAGCTTCAACTGAATTAATCGTTTCAGAAACAGTTACAAAACCTAAACCATTTACCACCCGTTCAACTTCACGCTGCTTCTCATAAACTTTTTCCCTATCGGCATCCCAAACCGTCACCGTTGCCGTGTAGTAGCCAAAAGATACCAAATCATCTGATAGCTCTGACAATGCTTCATCTGCATCATTGGATTTTTGCACAGCTGCACTATCAACCATTGCACTTTCGCTTTTGGACATCACCTCTTTTAAGATAGTTAAACCACCTTTTCGTTTAGCAAACCATTGGCGTTTATAACTTTTGAGTACTTTTTCTGCTTCATCTTTGTCTAACGGCAAAAAACGTGTGACCCAACGATACTGTAACGGTAAATGATTCAAACCATCCAAAATAGCTGGCACCGAAGTTGTTGGGAAACCTAAGATAGAAATAGTTTTTAAATAATACTCACCAAGTTTAGGTTCAAGCCCTCCTAACAGTGGCGTGTCTGCCAATACTCCATCTAAATAGCTTGGATTGTCCGGTACAGTCACCTTATGTGCACGCTCTGATATACAATTATGCAAATAAGTCAGCGTTTCTTCATCGCTTAACTCATCAATCTCATACATGAAATCTTGCATGATATCGTACAGTTGATTGATCGTTGCCAAAAAATAATTCATCAGTTTTTTGTAACCAGTATCGTGCTCATCATCACTTTTTTTCTCTTTGACAAACAGTCCTGATAACTTGGATACTGATTCTCTTTGCGGTAAATATTGGAAAGTTAAAAAATATTCACTTTCATAGTTTTCACCCTTACGTTCGAATAGATCCTTACGCTCAACATCCATAAGCCAACTTACTGGATCGGGGAAATAATTCTCCGAAGGGTAACGCATTGCAGGCTTGCGTCTTGCCTCAATATACAATGCCCAGCCTGAACCTAACCTTTTTAAGGTATTGTTTAGCCTTGCTGTAATTGAGACAAGTTGAGATTGTGTAGATGATTCCAAATCAGGTCCACGAAAACCAAATGTCTTTTGAAATGATCCATCTTTGTTCAATATTACACCTTTATCAACAAGCACTGCCCACGGCAATAAATCGGTAATTCTGTCAGGTTTTTTGCGAAACTCAGCAATATTGAACATATCTCTTATACACCATAATAATTTTTTTGTTTAATATGTCGCACCATGACCTGAAAAAACTGTGGATCTTTCTTTGTCATCAGTACTGCTACAGTATGCAAAACGATGAAAATTGGAATACCATACCAAGACTGCATACCAAGAACAATTGCTGCCCCCAAAGTCCCATTTAAAATAAAAAACTGTCTAGGTACCCCTGCTGTTAACAATGGTGTTGTCAACGAATTATGTATTCTAATCACAAAACCTGGCACTGCCATTTAAACCACATCCTTTAATATATTTTCAAAACATATTTAGAGTTTTAAACCACTCAATCAAGCTCTAAATTATTGCAACGCTTAAATTGTAAGATGAAAGCTTGCCTCTTGCTCTTTATCTACTGCAAGCATTAAACTCACAATCATAAACACAAGCATACCACTAGAAATGGACGTTTAGAAAATAAGACCTGACCCACGATTAAATAGTCCAGAAATCAAGCTTGCAGCAGTAAAGGCAATCGCAAGCCCCATCACAACCTGAAATAAACGTCTAACACCACTGCCACCTTCACCAAAAGCAATGCCTAGACCCGCTATCACAATACAAATAACACCCGCCATTTGCGCAATTGGACCTGAGATGACATCCATAATTTGTTGAAGCGGTCCTGTCATTGCAGAAAATGCATTGTTTTGTGTCCCAGTTGCGTACGAAGCCATAATGGTTAGTGGTAGCATGGACAACACAAGCAAAGCACGTCTTAAAAAAGCAATATAGTTTTTCATGTTAGCTATCTCCTTTATAAAGGGTTCCTGTAAATATTTATCGTTATATTAGTTAAATCTATTGGTAAATCAAGGACTGGATGCTGCACATAGCCAAAATTATTACTCCATCACACAAATATTTAACATTCTTCTTAGCGGTTCTGCCGCTCCCCACAATAATTGATCACCAACTGTAAATAGCTGAATATGACGATTAGATAAATTTGTCCTTTTAACACGTCCTACACTAATATTCAAGGTGTCTGTCACCGCCATAGGTGTTAAATATTTTGCTGTTTCTTGTGGAGTATTTTCAACAAACCTCACCCAAGGATTAGCTGAACTTAACAACGTTTCTATTTCTCTTAAGCTAACTGTTTTTTTAAGCTCAATAGTTAACGCTTGACTATGTGCTCTTAATACAGGAACACGTACACAAATGCCATCAATTGCAATCAAATCTGCTCTTGTCAAGATTTTATTTAGTTCAGCTTGAATTTTCCATTCCTCTTTACTTTGACCATTTGGCAATACCGTATCAATAAATGGCAACACATTAAATGCCATAGCTGTCATGAAATTCATACACGGAAAAGCTTCACTTTGTGACTTAAGTCGTATTGCTTTTTCAGTTTCTAAAATATCGCCTGTCGCCACTACATCACGATCTAAAATTGCTGTTTGCTGTAAAAGCTCTTGCATGGCATTGGCTCCTGCTCCTGATACTGCTTGGTAGCTCATAACTGAAATCCAATTGATCAGATCTGCATTGATTAAACCTTGAATAGCTAACATCATAAGACTGACTGTACAATTGCTACCAATATAGTTCTTAATACCCGAATTCAATGCTGCATCTATTTTTTTACGATTAATCGGATCTAGCACAATCATACTTTCTTGCTCCATGCGATAATACGATGCTGCATCAATCCAAAAACCTTTCCAACCCAGCTTTCTTAATTGTGGCAACACTCGCTGGCTATACTCACTACCCTGACAAGTTACAAGGACATTCATTTCTGTAAGCAGCTTCATATCATAAGCATCTTGAAGTATTGCATTACCATTTATGACTTCTGGTGCAATCTGCCCCTTTTGTGAAGTACTGAAAAAAACAGAGTTAAATCGATTAAAATCTTGCTCTTGAGTCATCCTTTGGATTAGCACAGAACCCACCATGCCTCGCCAACCAATAAAACCGACCTGTTTTTTTAACATTCTGCTTACCTAACCTTTTATGACAACACTTCTTCTTTATACCAATTAAACCGCCAAAACACACTATCCATTGTTAAGCTATTTTGTTGATTACTGTATAGCCATGCCATAAAAATCAATGCAGGTGGAACGCTTCTTAGCTTGCTATTGTTACAAGCACTCACATCACACGTCATAGCAATTGTATTTTGAGCTTGAGTATCGGTCAATATAAAAGCACATGCATATTGCTGATCATATACCACTTGGTAACGTTCATAAAGAAGAGGTAAAACTTCATCATAAATAACAATCATTACTTTGGTTTTTGGATTTAATTGCAAATAAACGACAGCCTCAAAAAAAGCCATAAAAAATGTGTCCTCTCCAGCTGAGATCGAATTGATATTGCTCGTGATATTTTTGGTAATCGACAATAAACCTGAGGCAGTATTGTGCACAGATTGGGAAAAATCAGTAGGTGAGAGCATCTGTCTATTGCTAATTTGCTGCAATATCAACTGTATACGCGAACTTTCTCCATGTTGTGACGCAAAGATCACATAATCAACTTGTGTTTCTTGTCCTAAACATTCAAATGCTATATCCAGTGCTAACTTCACACTATCGCTTGAACGCCTTTTTAAACTTGCCGGTAAATGTGTCGTCTTTACTTTCTCACATTTATGCAGTTTTGTTTGACCTTGATACCACTGCTGCCAATCAGAAGGACTCTTTAGTTGTGGAGCAAAACCGTAAAAGCGTTGTAGATAAAATTTAAACTGCTTCATAACTCTCTATAACCTTGATTATTCTCTGCGTTAATTTATACCACTGTCTATAGGCTTTACAAGTATCGTTTATCTTCTACCTATTGCATTTTTGGTTTGCCTGGTTTGTCCATTTTGCCTTGTCTGAATTTAGTATCAACAGAATTAACCGATACACCTTTGACTTCAACCAGCAAATCATGCCTTTGTGCACGAGGTTTTGTAAACTCCAAATTATCCAAATTAAATGAGCAACTTGATTCTGCCACTAGATAGCGTTAACAATTAATACTGCGCTTTTTTTTAAAAAAATCTTTCAATAACTGGCTTGCTTCTTTCATTAACACCCCACCCTGAACATCTAACCTGTGGTTTAAAAAATTAGATTGATGTAAATGAGCTTGAGAGCAAATCACACCTGCTTTTGGTTCAGTTGTTGCAAAATAAACACACCTCAAGCGAGCATGTACCATCGCACCTAGACACATCATACATGACTCTAAAGTGACATATATATCACACTCAGGTAAGCGGTAATTATGCTTTGCCATACCAGCCTGTCGTAAGGCAATAATTTCAGCGTGTGCCGTTGGATCAGATAAGCGAATCACTTGATTAAAGCCTGTTCCAATAATTTCATTATTTAAAACAATCACAGCACCCACAGGTACCTCGTCATATTGCAACGCTTTTTTAGCCTGTTGTAATGCGACTTGCATCCATTTTTCATGTTCAGGTAAAGACATTCTCGCGTGTGTTTCTATATGCCAAAAGATAACTTATAATATACTAAATTTACTCACTAACACGATAGGCACAGCAAAAAGACAATGCTAAGGAGAATTATTTTTTGTTTGCTTTTTGCCTGTGGTCTAATTGCCATCACTCATGCTGAAAATTCGGTAAAATCAGAGCTTGAAATTCAAATTAATGGTATAAACGATACTAAAGTCAAACAAAGCCTTATTGATAACATTACCCTATCACGCTTTAAGGACTTTGCCTTAGCACATCCAAATCAAATGCAATTACTGCTTAAAAAAAGTGATGACGAAATCAAAACTCTACTTGAGCCTTATGGTTATTATAAACCAGTCATCAACACTGATTTTAAGGTCCAAAATAACAAATGGATTGTTATTTTTAATATCCAGCTCAATGCACCACTTTATATTAACTCACTACATGTGAACATCGTTGGCGCAGGCAAAGGAAGTAAGTTTGCGAAAAAAACACTACATAACTTTCCATTAAAAGAAGGTGAAATACTCACTCAAACGCAATATGAAAAGGCAAAATTCTTACTCACGGATAGTTTTTTCAATGAGGGATATTTAGATGCAACACTAACTGAACATCAAGTTCGCATCAACCTATTAAAATACAGTGCAGAGATCGTTCTGACAGTTGATACAGGAGAGCAATACAAAATAGGGGAAATTAACATCAAACAAAACCGCTATGAGTATTCACCAGAGTTTATTTACGATTTGATTCTGATCAAACAAGGGAGCAACTTTAGTCAAAACAAAATAACGCAAGCAAATAAACGCTTGCAAGATAGTGGTTACTTTAGTAGTGCACAAATAGTACCATTAATCTCTCAAAGAGATCAGCAAAATAAAACCGTGCCAATTAATGTCAAGCTTACTGCAAATTACTCGCGTAACTATACCTTTGGTGTGGGTTATGGCACTTTCACCGGACCACGTGTAAGCTTTGGCACACTTTTTCGTCACGTAACAAATACAGGACAGCAATTTTCATTCAACATTGAAGCCTCTCCTGCTAACACCACCTTTAGCACAAGTTACACTTTTCCAGGCCAAGATCCGTTACATGACAACTGGAATATTAATGCCCAACAAAGTTATATTGAAACTGATACTTATAATGAGCGCCAAACAAACTTTGGTCTTATTCACACGCACAAATACGGTAATTGGCAAGCAACTACTAGTATCCAACAATATTTGACCAACTACAGTACAGTTGCCAATTCAAATAATATTAATGGCAAATATTTGGTACCAGGGATTGCGCTTGTTTATGATAGTACAACACAAAATGGTTTTTACTCTGAAGGTTTAATTTGGAATAATCTATTACAAGCTTCTATTAAATCCCCTTTGTCAGATCAAAACTTTATTCGCAACATGATGAGCATTTATTATTCTTTTCTACTTAATCTCGATTGGAATCGACTGCTATTTGCTGGTTATTGGGGTTTTACCACTGTTAATAATATTCAAGACGTTGCACCTAACTTTCGCTTTTACGCAGGTGGAATTGCTAATTTATTAGGGTATCCATATTTAAGTCAAGGACCTACCGTCAATGGTAATGTCACAGGTGGACGCTACTTAGCAACAGGTTTTGCTGGCGTTGAGCAACGCATTTATGGCAATTTTAGTACCATGCTTTATTACAACTTAGGAAATGCTTCAAACAAACCCAATCTCAGTGACATACAAATATTAAAAGCTGGAGGTATAGGTTTAAGTTATAAAACCCCTTTAGGACCTTTTATGGCTTTTTTTACACGCACGTTAAACCGAAACGATCAGCATTGGCGCTTTGATCTGAGCATAGGAGTAAACCTATGAAAAAATTAGGTAAGTGTTTTAAATGGTTAACTATTAGTGTCTCTACTTTACTACTCATTGTCTTAATTTCGCTTGGTTTTTTACTTTTTACCACGCCTGGGCTTAAAATCACAAAAGTCATTGCCAATCACTTTTTACAACCATTGGGCATTAGCATAGAAGGTGAAATTAAGGGACAAATCAACCGTTTACAATTGCAAAACTTAGACATCAAAAATGATGTCGTTAATATTCATTTAAGCAATGTTCAACTTTCTTTATCGCTGTGGGCTTTAGTTGCAAAACAAAAACTTGATGTCAATAAGCTTAACCTTTCTAAAGTTTACGTAGATGTTAATACGAATGTAGAAGAAATTACAGATAGCAAAACTCAACATATTGAAGCTTTCGATTTTAGCATGCCACTTGACTTGAATGCTTATGCCATAAGCATCGATCAAGTAGACTACCTCATGAATAATGAGCTCATTGTTCAGGCTAGATCATTTTCTGCTAAAAATGTATCACTTATCAAGGATAAGTTAAGCCTTGATTCTGTCGCTGCTCAATTGCCACAATATCAAGCACATGCTTTCTTGAAAACAGGCTTTATTATTTTAAATGCTCCTTTTTCAACTACACTTGATCTAAACGTCAACCTTTCTCAACAAGGTGTACAATTAACGACTCAAGACACAACGATACGTGGTGATTTTGGCAAACTGTTTCAAATAGTTAGTAAAGGGGACGTTTATTATCAACAAAAACCTTATCCTTATGTGCTTACAAGTCTGTTCAATGGCGCTCAAATTGACACTAAACTCATCTTGAATCATATTGCAGAAATTGATAACACCTTGCTATTTAGCAACAAACTAAATTGGTCACTGGCAATTAAATCGCTTAATCAAACCTGGCCAGTACATCTTAATGCTGGAGGTATACTGAACACTAAAGAGGATCAACTGGAGCTAAAGACGAAATTTTGCGATGTCTTTGCCAATGAAATCAAGCTTAACTGTGTACTTAAACTCACTAATAAAACTCGCTTATTTCAACTCGACGATTTCTCTTTAACCAACCCACATAATAATGATTCTATTGTACTTCAACTAACTAAGAATAATGCATTACTTAAAGCCAAGTGGGAAGTATTTATTACCAACCTAAATCATTACCCTTTCAGCATTAGTGGGGGCATTTCCTCTAAAGGTAATATCGCTATTGATGACAAAGACTATCACACACTTTCTTTTAACTTAGATATTCGTGATTTTCTATACAAAAATTTTGATACCCAAAAACTCATCCTAAACGTTGACAATACTAATCTTTCATTAAGCGTAGATTCAAACGATGTTAATCTGGCTCTTCAGAGTAAGCTTAAATCACTTTCTCTATCGACGCTTATTGCAACGATTGATACGCTTAACCTTACGCTGAAAAAATTTAAGCAACGCTGGCAAATCATGCATCCAAGTACAATCAAACTCTCTCCAACTAACAGTTCATTATCAACGCTTTGTTTAATGACCTCTTCTAATAATAGGCTATGCCTAGAAGCAAACTTTTCACCTCGTGCCATAATTGCAACACTACATGGAAGGATCACCCCCGTGAAATTAATGCCTAATCTACCCTATGGCAATGATACTTTTGTCGTTGATTTTGATAGCACATACTCTCAAGAAGCAAATGAGAATCCCATTGCCAACGTTAATGTTACTGGAAAGGGTTTTTTCTTTGGCAATAACAGTAACTGGTTTAAAGAATTACAAGCAATTGATCCAATTCATAAACTCATCTACCTCACTCATATAAATGCAAGTGTAGATCTCAAGAATAAAACGCTCACCAGCAAACTTGATGCTCACTTCCCACAAAACAGCATAATAGCTGCACTAAAAAGCAGTGACTTTGAATTTGCTCATTTAACGAGCGCAATGATTAATGGTAATATCAATGTCAAATCTACGCGTTTAGGCTGGATCAGTAACTTCTTCCCAAAGTTTCCTACCTTGATTAAAACTGGAGCGCTCAATGCAAAACTTTCTATCAGCAATAACTTCTCTAATCCAAATATCAATGGCAATCTAAAACTCGACAATGGCACAATCGAATTACTTCCACTTAATACAACTCTTACAAACTTGAATGCTAATATAAAGATCAACACGCCTCTGACTGCTCAAATAGAGGCTCAAGCGATGATTGATCATGAACGATTGTCGATTTCGGGAACTAGTCTCTTTCAACAAGGTAAAATCAACACTAATATTACAATAACTGGTCACAAGCTTAAGGTTATCAATACGCCTGATATAGAAGTAATCGTTTCACCTAAGCTTAACTTTAGTCAACAAAATAGTGATAACACGCTCACTGGTAGTATTTTTATCGATCAGCTCATTGTTAATCTGGCAGGCATGAAAGGAAGCAACTTACAAAACACTATCCAAAATGACGTCGTTTATGTGAATAACAACCAGGCACTTGAACCGCAAAAAAAAATACCATTTAGCATGAATATCAACATCGATATGGGGCAAAATGCTTCGATTTCAGGACTTGGAATTAACACAAATATTGAAGGTACGCTTAATATCATAAGTAAATCCAACGAACCGATGCTTGGTATAGGAGCTTTGCAACCTGTTAATGGCATATTTACTGCTTATGGCAAGCGTTTCACAGTTGATCCTAAATCAAGGGTCTTGTTTAATAGCTCTTCTGTTAATAACCCCCTACTTTCAATCACTACTTATTATAACATCCCAACTTCTGTCAAACTTTCACAACCTGATGTACCAGAGACAATCGGCATTCAAATTACAGGAACAGCAAACAATCCTAAAGTTCAGCTTTTCTCTAATCCTGCTATGTCACAAACCGATATTTTATCTTTTATTCTATTTGGACAAGTATTGACAAGCTCGAACAGCAATCAGACTTCATCCGATTCACTTTCTCAAATGGCTTTGTTAATTGCAATTAACGAAGGTGGCAGCAGTGTGATTGATGAATTAAAGGATCGTCTATCACTAACTGAATTTTCGCTTGGCAACTTAAGCAATAATTCAACTAATACCACAAATGGAACAAGCAATACACAAAATAACACCGCTGTCTTCATTGGTAAACAAATAACGCCACGACTCTACTTGAGTTATGGTGTTGGAATATTCACAGGGGAACAACAAGGTATTGCAACGTTTTCACTTACACCACAATGGAAATTAAAAGGTGAGGTAACAAGCTTTGATAAAGGTGGAGATATTCTCTACCAAACACATTCGAAAGATTAAATGGTTACGATGAGCATATATACTTTATTATACAAACTCACCTTAGTCGAATGTAGGGTGATGTACTTCGTTGTATTAGTTTTCTAATATAGTCATGACGCTTAGAAATGGCGACAACAAGGTCATATTTATTTACACAACCTAGTTTTTCAATCAATGATGCAATAATTCTCTCAACGCTCCTATGAGATAATGAAAGTTTTGAGGCTAAAGATTTTGCATCATAATGCCCATGATAAATATAATAAAAACAACTATTTTCAGAATCTGTCAGCTGAAAGGGAAATTTGTCTTGCTCTATTCCCATGTTCAACTTGATTGGTTCTATATATTCAGTGATGTCAAATAACTCATAGAATAAAGTGTCAGAACTAAATAATCTCTTTTCTATCTCTTTAATAATTTTTTTAAAGTACCAATCATATTCGCGAACGTTAAACGCTCCGTTTTTAGTAACAATGGTTAAGGAACTAATAGAGTCATCTTCATTATACACTCTATAAGTCACAATGTTTGGTAAGACACGGACCCTATCAAAAAAGCCATATTCACACTCTATAATCTCTTGTTCACGTATAAAAGGAATAACTTCTTCAAGGGTTGACACACAAGGTAACTCTAATAAATTATCATAAAGGTGTAAAGGCTCATGTATTGAACTGGTATCTAGCCATTCCTCTGTTGTTTCTCTAACGAGAATAGGAAATGATATGACCTTTTTATTTTTATATACTCTATCATAACTTGCATCTGATACCTGAAATGTATGGGTCAACTGTGACACAACATCATAGTAGCTATTGATTACTCTACTTTTATGATGAAAATAAATCTTTTTAAGATTTTCCTTTCTGTTACAAATAGACATTTAACTCTACGTATAGCTAGAACAATGTGGGCAAATACTACTTTATATTCACCTAAAGATCAATATACAAACAATACTTGAAATATGTACACACTTTACTAAACGATCAATGTGTTTATAGCATTAAGGTTTTTAATTTTTAAAAATAAAATTATGTGATATTTTATTACCAATAACTCACTTTGCTTACAATGTTGATCACATTAATTTACCGATTTTCAGCATTTGCTCTGGTTTTTCATTATTTTCCTTAAACAAGAAAGACAAAGGGTTTTGATACTCACCAGGAGATAATAATTCAGACAGCTCACGTATATGTGATAAACATTTATCGTTTAACTTAGATTTACGACTCTTACATAAATTTAAGCAAATATTATCTTTTAGCCAATCACAACTTAACATTTCCTGCACGATCATTGTTAAATTATACAAGCTATTCTCGGTCAGCGAAAAAGATAAAATACAAGGCTGTTCTTTATCTAAAGTTTGCACCAATAATTCCACCTTTTCCTGTGTCATTTTATCATCTTCGGCTATTCCATATTGTGATTCTAAAACATCGTTTGCATCATGTGCCTCTTTATTTTTACTATAAACACCTTTTAACTTAACTTTTTCTTTCTTTTTAAACTGATGCTGTTGCTCTTCATACTTGTTATGCAAATCATGGTAAAAAACTTCTATTCCTTTTAAGGTTTCATCTAAATTTTCTTGGTCTTCTTCATTTATTTCTTCATTTACTTTATGTACATGTGCATACGTTTTTAAATATCGACCTAACAATTCTATGAATTTTTCCAGTTTATCTTGCAAAACTTGAATTTTACCTTGCTCTATATAAACCTGGTTTAAAAATTGCAATAGTGGTTTTTTGAATTCAAATTCCTGTTGCTGCTCTAATAATTGTTGTGATATTTGTTTTATTTTTGTTTGTAATGAAGACATAAGCCCCCCAGGTTAATTTGACCTTAACAAGTTGATAGTTAAGTTGATAATGTGCCAACATTTTCTGCGCTAGTTGTATTTTGCTTGCCTAAATAATAATTCATAAATGCTTCAGAATAATCATTATTCTTAAAGATTTCTTGTAACTTTGTTTGTGCTTCTGCTGAATATGCCGACTCTCCTTTTTGATTTTTTGCAAACATTGTATCATCCAATCTAACGCGAACACCTGCCTTATCGTAAGCTTCCTTAATTGCCTCATATTGCTTCCAATCTAAATCATCATCATCTTTATTATTATCTTTCTTTTTATAGATTGGTTTTAATTTCAATGTAACGGTAGGAACTATTTCCTGCTGAATTTGTTTGTTTAAATTTTTATTCTCATTTGGTTGTTTCAATTTATTCTGAGAATTACTATTAGGGTGTTCTTTTGGCGGATTAACTTGCTGTTTAGGTAAACCTATATTTAGTATTTCTCTTACTTTTTCATATTTTTTCTTTTCAAAGTCTGGATCGTTTTTATCCAGCTTATCTACCGCTTCTAGAACCTTTGCTTTTAAATTCGCTCGGGTATTAGCACGTAAAGTTGCAGCAGTCGCCAGTACACAAAGTGCGAACTCTTTTCCGTTATTACTTGCTTCAATATGAGTTATGCCATCACTTTTTTGGGTGATAGTGTAAGCATCTTCGCCTGATTTTAACGTGTAAATTGTGGCATTGTCTTTTTTATCCTGCTTAAATTTTTTGAACTCAAATTTTGGTAATTTAGTGCCATCACTACCTTGAGGAAGCAGCGTATTTAACACCTCTACCAAAGCTTTTGCTTCATCCTTTGTTTTAACCTGACTTAGATTAGTCAATTGCGCAAAGTTATAATCAGCACCTTGTTGAAAATCAATCTTATTGTTATTCCAATTAACACCCAATATTTCATTAAGTTCTTGTTCTGACCATTCGGTTTTTTCCAACAGATCAAATTTATTGTCTTTATCCTTTTTAAACAATTTTTCACGTTTATCCTTTTTTAAATTATTAACACTCAGCAAGTAATGTTCTTTAGATTTATCTTGATCCTTCATATATTTATCAGAATAAAACCCAACTTTTTCTACAGCCTTTATTTCATAGTTGTTTGCACCATCTTTTTTTACTGCATAAAAAATCGTATTATTTAAATCAAATGACATATTAAAATTCCTCTTTATTAAAAATAAAAAAACGCTATCTATTGATGTTAATCATGGGAACGAAAGTGTACTTTTCTTCTTGCAAGAGCTAGGTGACCTTGCAATCAAAACATCAGTTGAAACTTTTAGAGCTTGATGAAATCGATTTACTGGTTTAAGTCAACTTGACTTCATAAAGCTATTATATAATCCAATAACAATTATCTTGGGGTATTCTGTGTTCCAACGTCTGAACCACCTTTGAAAATATCACCTTTATAATTTGAGCCACTTTTAACATCATAATCTATTTTTTCTATTGGTTGATTAAACCAATTGTCTTGTGAAAAACGATTAATTGAATCCTGCTCTAATTTTGCAGAAAGTTTAAAAGCTTCTTTCATCGCAGCAATTGCTTTTTCATCTGAAACAACATTAACCTTATACTGCTCATTTTTACTACCATTATTATTTTGACTACTCATTGTTTCCCCCTAGAGTATATTTAGTTAAATCTGTTGTTATTATATGAGCATTATTCAAAAGACACCATAGTATATAAGTAGATTCATCAAATTGCTGAATCTTATAACGTATTTACAATCTTGACAGACAACATTGAAAGATACTCAAAAAGTGCCATTTATAGCTTTACTGTATGAATCAGATTGTCCCTCCCAAGTTAACCACGGACAAGAACTCGTGCCATAACCTTTGGATTGGCATACAAAGACAATTGCAGATTTATCTTTAATATAACGCGCTTCGGTCCCCATATTACAAGAAATCAACCCGTCTTTAATTTCTCCATTAGAATTAATCGTCAATCTACATAAATCAGGAGAATTTGCAAAACCAATACTTAGAAAGCTATCATTGTTTCCTTTACACGGATTACCATAGAAACCATTTGCTAATGGCGTTGCATGTTGACCACAAGCGATAACATTCAAAGAACCGAGTCCCAAAGAAATAAAACGATAGGGGAATACGTTCATTGCTACTGTCACTGTAACTTCAAGATAACGACTTCCTGTAAATCTATAATCAACGTGTAATAAGTTATCATCCCCATTCGTATAGGCCTCTGCCCATTGTGGTGATTGATCCGAATGGGCATCAATGTTAAATTTAATCCCAGCCATAAAACGATCATTATTAAAATCATTAATTCTATAAGCAATCCCCCCCCTTACTCGTGTATCACCGCCTGGTCCAGATGTAGCATCTACTTCATAGGTATACTCTTTACCTCCATTAATATTAGATTTACTCGTCTGAAATCCTCGTCCTTCATCCACCCAAGTTCCTGGTTCTACCAAAGTATAAGGGGTATTGTTTTTAATCGTAATATAATAGTCTGTGACAGCAAAAGCCCATATTGGGGATATAATGACTCCTAAACCAATAATTAATTTAATTTTATTTTTCATTATCTTATTTCTCCACTTCCATTCATAACTTATGACAAGATTTAAGCCTTATTTGTTAGGATTAACGGGGTTATTAAGATGTGCACTATTTCCACCTCCACCGCTACTACCTTTCTGATTTTTATGATATTTGTAATTATCCACAGACGTGCCGACATGTCCCGCACTAGAGCCCATGTTTTGAACACCATGCATTTCTTCTGTTTTGCCTTGATTATATTTCTCTGCCGTTTGTGTGCCTGCTTGTGCCATACCCTGAGCATTTTGCATACCAGAAGACTTCATCTCTTGCATATCCTCAGCACCTGCACGCTCATTATGTGTGCCACCTACCCAATGCAATATTTTATCTGGCAAAATATAAATTAATGAAAAGCACTTGTAAAAGGCTAAACCAATAAAGCTTGCATACATAAATACCAATAATAAGTTTAATGTCCCCGTTACATAACTGTCACTCGATGTACCATACACATTGCTAATTTGAGTTGCTACAGCGTGAAATCCTTTTGCCGAAATGGCAATAACCAGATATGTCAAAATAATCGCAGTAATTAACCCAAATACCATCAATACAGGTCTTAAGACAAGGTTCAACATGATTTGAATAGCAGGTTCCGCTTTACCAAATACTTCATGTCCTTCTGGATAAACAATACCTAATGCCACAACAGGGGCTGCAACTAAAGCTTCAATAATGAGTAACAACCATGCAATCTTTCCCGCCCAAAATAAGATAAACGGGGTCAATGGAATAATAAGTGCAAATAAAACTGCATTGGTAAATAAGGTCACTAAAACAAAAAATACTAAAGGTAACCATACTAATGACATCGTTAAATTCGTCATAGTAATAAGGGTCGCCAATTGTGCACCAACATCTCCAATTGAAGAAATCACACCAGGCAACCCAGGTGTAAAATAACTAAAAGCCGCAGTTCCTAATGCAGCAAGTTTTGACGCACCCTGAATAGTAGATACTTCAATTAAAACATCTGTAAAAGCTTTCTCTGTTTTTTTGGTAACAGATTGCAAAGTATCAACTACCATTTTAATTAATGACTGCCCCACACCTTGGATCTGTCTTAACGCTGAAAAGGCATTTGTCATTTCAACGCCAGGAGTTACTGCTTCACCAATATTATAAATTTGACTTAACATTCCTCCTGCATCAGCATTAAGGCTCATTTTTTGGAAAATTCCATTTAAAAAACTCTCCGCAGGAGAAGCAATATCAGCAACTACTGCACCTTCATGGAAAAAACCGACATTATTTAGCTGAAACAAACGCACTAAGTACAAAAATTGGCTGATATATTCTGCTTTCAAGCTTTCTATCCCTGATTTACTATTAGCAAGTGCCGTTTGAATAACTAAAAAATACTTACCAATATCTGTTGAAATAGAAGAAGGAACAACCGCATCGATTAAATCCTTACAACTAAAACCATCGATAATATGCTGATTAGGAAAAAGCTTGCTAAATTGATCCATACAGTACTGATTATCCTTATCTCCGTACACGTTATGAAAAACGTCTATCATTTGCTGTTTAAGCTTAGTGACATCCAACTGAATAAACTTATCTGTTTTATCATTTTCTGTATAATCAGTTAATTTGACCTCTTTATTATGCTTAGGATTTTTTTCATCTGCATGGGTGTCAGGATAAAGTCTATATTCAAGAGAACCATCATTATAATGGTCAACTAAGCTACTAATGCTATTGTTATTTTTTAAATACTGTAGTGTCACACCCACTTTATCAATAGTGATTTGACTTTGCTGGTTGTTATACAATAAGTCATCAAATATTGCAAAGTCATTATGAAATGCTTTTAATACTTCTTCAAAATTACCATCCAATTTAAAGTACTTTTGATCTGCATTCCACCAGTCATTTTCACCCTCCTTTTTATCATCTTCAGTAGAGTTGACTTTATCTTGATCGGTATTTTTTGCTTCTTCCTTTAATTTCTGTTGAAACCCTCTGGCAATCGCCTGAGACAACGTAGAAATAACATCTGCATCGTTTGTTAGGTGCTTATTAATATCCATACTATTGTTATGAATAGCCGTAATACTATTAACCATGTCTTGACAAGAACGTGGTTGTGATCCTTGATCCTTTTTTTCAACATAACAATAAGTATTTAACGCCGTAGAAACTTTATACTGATCAGGTTGAGTGATAGGTAACCTAAATATATAGTGGTTAATGATTTTGTAAACATCGAATTGAACATAGTTATCATCCTCAATCACTGACCATTGCTGCATACCTTGTTTGAGTCTTTCTATGTTGGCTGTATTAATTTTTTTGTCTTTCGTAACATAAATATCGTCTAATTGATTGTCATCAATCATCTTTTGGGTAATGTTTTTTTCGATTTTCATTGCCGCTTGTACTAAAGACATTTGATCCACTTTAGTCGTATCTAAAGCATCGTATTTATTATCACTACCTGTAGGCATACCAACGTTTTTTAACATATCTGCTGAAAAACCTGCTAAAAGATACAAAGCAATGTCAGTCTTCACTCCATCTGATATATCAAAACTCATCACAGGCGGTACTTTATCCTTATCGAGTTTTTCATAAGTATTTTGCCATACTTGATTAGCAAAATTAATGCTCACGCCCACCATCAAAAAAACAAAGTATTGCGCCATACAAAAACCTGATTTTAATGGAATTGCACATGCGGAACCTAAAATAGTTCGCAAAGGAATCCAATAAGAACTCCAATTTTTACCTAAAAAAGTACCATCTTTTGCTGTATTAATCGTGCCAATTACCAGAATAAAAGCATAAATAGCAATTACTGCCATAATAATGCCACAATTGAAATAATAAATAAGCTCCCTAAAAGCAACATCACTTGCTTGCCCTGACAAGGCGGCAGATGCCGAAGTATTTTGGCTATCAAAACCAAATAGCTGATCAAGTACCTGCCAGGCACTCCAGTTTTCTGTTATACCCGTTGCCATCATTTGACTCCTTTTACTAAATCACTAAACCATTCTTTAAAATGACATCCTAACTTTTTCTTCAATAGTTGATAGCGCCAAAAATGATATTTAAAGGCGTTGGCCAAAAGTAATAGCAAAACCGATATGGCCATTAACCCAACTAATATATAACCATGGATGAATAAATACAGCGCATAAAAATAATCAACGACAGCAAGCAATAAACATAGTCGCAGCATAAAGGTAAATCTTCTAATTAAATAAATTACACGATTACTATCTACACCTATTGCTGCTAAGTCTTCATATGACATTTCATGCTCAGGTTGCCTAACTTTAAATACCTGTTTAAAGATATTGGCAATAAATTTATGCTGCTTTTGAAACGAATCAATTAGAAACATTTTCTTTGTGCGACGAAATCTAATTTTCTCTTTACTTTCTTTTGTTTTTTTCATATGAGGTTTCTCAATTCATTATTTTTCATTAAGCTGAATAATTTGTGTAATTCCAAAATATTGTCCACTTGCTAAATCTGAAATATCTGTGTTTTCCTGAAGCGTTAATTTCAAAATCATATTATTATTACCAGCCTCATGCCCTTTAGAGAAAGTTACCAGTATAGGCACTTGTACTTGCCAGCTTTTTATGCCAGCAATATACCCCACTGCCGTTACCACTGGCACACCATTTAGTACCGCTTTTGCTACCATTTTCTGATCTACTACTTGCTTAATTGTATCTTTAAAGGCTTCATTAAATGCCTGCCAACCATGATCTGTAAAAAGGGGTCTCAAGGCTAAAATTTGCTCTTTATAATTAAGAAAATCAAATTTATACAGTTTATTTACATTCTGACTAACCCAATTGATCAACATATCTTCGGTCACAACTGGTGTTTGAGGTAAATTAAGCTCTTTAACTACACCCTGATTATCAATTGCAAGAAAATAGATTTTTTCTTCTTTATGGCTATACCACAAACCTAAAAGTAAAACCAAGTTTAGCAATACACTCACTAATAAAATTTTAATCATGAGTCTAAAATTATTTTTGTAAAATTCAGCTTTCTCAGTAATCGCCTTTAACACATTAGCCTGCATGGTTTTCCTCCATTAGTCTTGTCAGCACGGTATCTATTATTAATAATCGAGACTCACTACACACTCTGGTTAAAAGCAAATTTTTTTCAAATGACATACAACGCTTATAAAGCTCATGATAATCAGAATCACTGCTTAATTTTTGATAGACCAATTGAAACAAATTTGAATTTTTCTTGTGTACATTTTGCATGAAATACATCATCAATGTGGTTGGTAATTTTGCACACAAGTTAACGATTGCCTCAACATACTCTTCTGATAGAAGTTCTTTTTGATAGGACTCTAAGCAAATCTCATAGAATTGCTCATAAAATTCATTTGAAAATTGAAAATCATTTTCTTGTGCTTCCTTAATATCATAAACCGTCAATAAATCGACGAGTTCTTTTTTACTAAAGCCATGCCAATAATTAATAATTTCTGTCTTAAAATGATGAATGTCGATTGCATCACGCATGCTTTATACTCCCATAATATTGATCAATGAAAGTTTCTACTAATTCATTTGCAATTTGTTTTATAGATTTATCTGAATGCAGTATTGCTTGTGTTTCAAGATAGGGTTTAGCACTACCCTGTGGAAATTTACGTGCTAAAAGCGTTAAGCTTGGAATGACACCAAGATGCTCAACAAGCTTTTCTTTCAAATAACAATCCTCCGAAGTAGTTGTAAATAACCACACCTCATAGGCACTTAAGCTTAAATTAAGTAGTTGAGTATTTACACCATTAATGGTGTGAAACTGACCAATAAAATTCATGCCATTACTATTTGGACCATGCACTGCATACTTTAACGCAAGCGCTTCAGTTTCGTTTAAACCAAAATGAGACTTCGTGTTTTCTAATGCACTTTGATTGCCTCCACTTAAAATAAAAACGGAAGTAGCAAACTCAAGCATAGTGTGGTTAAAATCAGTTAAGGACTGTGATGCTAATGCAATTTGCACATTGTGCTTTCGACCTTCACGCATGTCGGTCAAAACCTGTCTTAAAATCGGTGCACAACCACGCGTGCGATGAAACTCATCAAATACAATGCGTTTTGGAACGTTATGTAACTCCTGTAATTTATGTTTGTGATAATGTCGATAATCATTTGCCAAACTCTCTAAATCTTGTGCTTTAACGAAAAAGTAACTTGCGGTCAAATGGCGTACTAACATATAAGCAATAACTGAAATGCGTGAATCACTTGCCGATACAGCCGACATAACAGAGGATAAATCAAATGCCACTACTTTTGCATAAACATCTAAGCGTGTGACAAGATTTAATGAAGGTAGATTCTTAATTACCGTCGTGATATTACGACAAAAATACTGAATATAGCTCTCACCATTGGAAAGTTTTAGCGTTTTATATAAATCAATAACACTTGTTTGATTGACTGCACTAATTAAATCAGAAAGTAACGGCATGGCATAACGCTGTGCTTTTTGAGCTAAACGTATTTCATTTTGCTCAAATAATTTATCCGTTACCTGCCACCATGATTGCCCATGATCGTTAGATTTAAAAACGTTAATTTTATCATCAATTTCGGGGTTAATTCCTGGTTGGTATAGCTTTGGTTGATAAACGTCACTGTGTAATTTATAAACTTCATCAATAACTAAATTTAACATAGCTTCCATCCCTTCCGGTAAAGAAGCTTCTACATTTTCCAACAATAAAGCGGAAAGGAAGTTAATTAAAAATGCTTTATGTGCATGACCAGGAACGCGTGCACCTAGATGCGTATCAAAAGGATTAATCGCATCGTTATAACTAAATGTAAATTGATAATGCTCAGCAATATTCGGCGTTTTAGTTACGGACTTTAGCAAATCGATCACACCTTTTGAAGATGGTCCAATATCCAAAATTGAAAGATAAGGCAGCTCTTCTAATCCTTGGCAAAGACAAGCAGACAGGTTAAGAGAATTTAATAATACTGACTTACCTGAACCAGATCGTGCATAAATTAACTCTATCCAACTTACTTGCTTTGAAGACCCACTTTGATAAGGCCATAGTTTGCCATCTGGAGTACGAAATAAGGTTGCACCATAATCCCATGAAATTGCAGGTCGAAAAAATGGCATAAGCTTTATTGCGTCTCCTAATGGGGCACCAACTGCACAAGGAAAGCCTTCACGATTGATTGCTAATAAGGTTGATTGAACAATGGCAAATGGGTCACCAAAATTTTCGGTCGTTTGCGCACTCCCCCAGCTTTGTATTGCTTTATTTAAGGCTGCTTTACGCTTTTGAAATTCCTCGATCTCTGATTTAGGTGCCCAAGTAATTAAATTTACTGAAAGCTTAACCACTGGCATATCGCTGTGTTCTTGAATGTGCTTGAGTAATTTGTGTGCATTACAAATCAATTTATTTTCATGCGAACTAAACGTTAAAAACTGTGCTAATAATGATTTTACTTGGCTTATTTTGATGCCATTTCCTGTAAGTGAAAAACACATTTGCCAAGGCAGTTGATATTCTTTCAAAGTTTTAAATAAAACATAAAACGCTTGAATATGTTGAGGAAACAAACTGATAGTTACAGGTGCATATCGGTAGTTACCAATTACACACTCAGACATATTAACATTAGCACCATCTTCACAAAATAACTGATAAGACAGACTAGGCCATAACCAGTTCGACCAATCTTTATCCTCATATCCTAGATATAAATTATCGCCTGGTAAATGTGGCTGCCAACTCTTATCTGTTGTGTCTGGCGCAATTTGCCTTTTGATTGTATGTAGCAAATGCCGTACTTGCATGATATGCGTACTTAACCCCATTGCTGTAAATGACTCTAATAGCATTGTCAATAATGCAGCATGCTGTAATCGCACTTCATTAAGCACATGCAAAAAATGTTGTGTCTTTGATGATATTTTTACATTCTGATCTTTTAAACGCTCAGTCTTATTCCTGTAAGCTTGCTTTTGAGCATGTGCACTTAATAAACCAGCTGAGCTCCAGATACATAAGTAACATTTTTCAAATACACAAACCTCATCTAATTTTTCTTTCTTTGCCTCAAAATAATCATCTAAATTGAGATTTAAGCGCTTAGCACTCTTTTGTGAAGGCAACAGTAAATCATCTATTTCTTGCGCTGTACTTTGTGCATCATAACGAAAAAAACATTTAATCCTGACACCTTGTTTTTGCAATAAAGGTGTTAAAATAGCCGTAATTTTTTCACATAAATAGATATATTCATCATTGCCAACCATATGCTTAACGCCATTGATTTCCAATATTGAAATCAAGCTGCCATCTTTAGCAATTAAAGTATTTTCATCATCTGCACTTTCGAGCTCACAATAACTGTAGATCGTTTTATTGCTAATGGCATTTAACCAAGCAAATAAACCTTCAACGCTTTTATACAAGAAATTCATCTTTCACTCATCTTAATTATTTACTCAAACACAAAACCTGATGCTGTATAGACTTTATATGCCTGACTGTCTATTTTCAAAACCTTACCATAGCCATCTAATTGCGAACCTTCTTTTACGGTAATCGATCTGCCTTTTTTGTCTTCAAGCCAAGCAATTCCATCAATTACTGCTGTTAAATGCAGTTTTTCATTCATATTTATTTCCTTGGCATTCATATATTGCAACTGCCTTTGAAGTTCAGTAACAAGTGAAATTAAAGTTTTGCTTTGGTCTGCTTTTTGTATATCATCCAGCGATTTAATTATACTTTGGATACTTTTTAGCATCTGAGCTTGATTGGACTCCAAGCTTTTAATATGCTGTGCCATTTCAATGATGGTTTTTTCAAATCGCTGGCTATTATTATCCTGTGATGTTTGTAAATCATTTAGTTGTGTTGATATTGTTTGTAAGCGTTGTGTTAGCTCTTTGTTATCGACATTTTGTATTATACGCTGCTCGGTTTTGACAAATTGCGTATTTGTATTTGGAGAGGATATTTGTGATGTCCTACTAGGATGAGATGTATCATCACTGGCAAATAAAGTGCTAAAAATAAAATAAGCGCCTGCCATCAACATAAATACTGCCAAGCCATAAGCAAGATAAATTTTTTCAAATTTAAAATTTTTAAGCTTGTCACTTAAGCGATTCATACTATTTCTGTCATTTACAGTTGAGGTTTCTTCCATCCCTTGCTGATTGGAGCTGCCCTCTTGTTCTTGATCAGGCTGCTTATTTTTCTCATTATCTTCAAAAAAATCATAGTTGCTCATTTACTTTATACCTTAAATTTGTCTTTAAACTTTTATGTCTTGCATAATCAAAACCCCTATTGCACTACCTTGATTTAAAGTAACTGTTGGAGGTTTATCAAATTGCTTCGTCATCGCACTACTTAATGCTGTACCAATTTGCCCTAACCCAGCATATGCTGCATTTTTCGTCGTTAATGCAGCTTCACTTCCTTGACAATGCTTTCCACCCATTGGATCAACATAACACCAACCACTGTTGTTTTGAGCATTAGTGAAGTAGGTCCCAAACCCTTGCAAGAAAGCAGCTGAGAACAAACTGCCATAACGTAAAAGATAATGATGGTCTACATCACTTGCCAACGCAGTTTGGGCTGTGGCTTGATCAATAGCGTAAGCATTGATGTTGATACTTGCTGCTCGATCTGGAATGGATAAAGTCGTAAATTTCACCACTAATTTGTCTTCTTCTCTGACAAAACTACCTAACAGTTTTGCATGTTTGTAAGGTCCCACAACGATGTGAGCCAATATTGGCGTATCAGGTTGATCGCTATTAACAGCCGTATCAATCACCGCAATAAGAATATCACCTGCTTTAAACATCGCCATTTTAGATTGAGCACTAAATGATTCTTTGCTTCCATAACCATTTGCTAACTCACCAAACTCCTCCTTCATTGATGGAACTTTATTCCAAGACTTTAAAATGACTTCAAAATTTTTCTGCACAGTTTGAGGATCCACAGCTAAATTTTCTTGAATAGTTGACATAGCATACGAGTGCTTAGTTGATTGTGTGTCGCTTGGCTTATTTACCTGTTGCTGATTATTTTTATAGTCATAAAACGTAACAGGATCCATTTGTTTCTGTTGATAATCCTGAGCCTGGTTTTCTTGTTTTTCAGTTGGAGTTGAGGAAGCAAAAACATCTTCAATATAACTGCTATTTTTATGTTCAGCTTGCTTAATTTTTTGTTGTCTATCCTGGTCTACGAGCTTTTGGTATTGGTCATCCTTTATTGGATTCTTTTGGTTTACCTCAATTTTTTTATCATTCACTTGTGACTGCAAATAAGTTTGACCATTTTTAGAGCACTTTAATAGCATTGTAATTGAGACAATGACAAGTATGGCAAAAATAATGAGTATTCTAATACGTGGATGATTTTTCAAAAATTTCAACATGACTTTATTCATCCTTTAGATTGATTTTATGCACCCCTACATTGTCGGAGATCATTACGACAGGAGTGGGTACAATTTCATATACGTTAGTCGTCCCTAAAGTGTTATCTTCAATATGATTGATATAGGCGGGAGAAATGAGTGTACCTGAAGTTAAAATGAGGTAATGACCTTGATAAAGCCAAAATTTTCCTGTGTTCTGCTCTCCAGAAACACTTAACGATTTTGCACCTTCTGGCACTATTCCAGATAGAAGTGATAACAGATAAGGGGATTGTCTAATGTTTTCCAAATGAGTATCATCCTCTGCTTTAGCAACACGAACATAAAGCTCATAGTCCCATTCTTTTTGTGTGGATTGCAGCATTAAAGTCACAGGTGTTGCACGTCCTTGCAACATCACAGCCATGTTCGTATTAGCATAAGGTTTCTTAGATTGAAGCATCATAATTCCACCCTTTTTATCCCAATTGACTGCAAAGTCCTCTGTGTCACCAATCACATAACTAGTAATCGGCCAAACCACTCCTTTTGCATCAGTAAAAATAATTGAACTCACTACACCAATACCAAGCCTTACATTAGGAGGGGAAGTTGCAAAGCCTGGTTTAGTATCAGCCATAACCACGCGAGAGACTCCTTTTGCATCACTCATAGCTGGCATAACAGCTGCTGCCTTTTGTCTTGCACTAATCTCACTTTTAGTGCTTTGAATATCACTTGCACTAAGTGGAAACATGCTGCTTACAAGGTTATTTACAGGAGAGTTAGTCTCTTGCGCCGACACTCCATTGCATGATAATCCCAGTAACAGCAAACTTGGATATATAAGTTTTTTCAAGGTCTGCTAAATCATTAATCAACAATGGTGACCATAATAAAATACTCTGTCATATTGTCGTCTTTTTTTAACATACATTCATCAAATCGATGAATTTATATAAATTATGATTCATGATTTTGAAATTATTTGTAGTTTCTTAATGTGAATTTGACACAAGAAACTTTGAAAATAGTCAAAGCAACTATTTTCAAGCAGCTTCATAAAGTAACAAACATCCGATTTTTGCCCGTGGTCATTCTAATTAATTTAGATTACAATCACAGCTTAGATTTATCACACAAAAAGGAGCAAACGTGAGCACTCTCTCTAGTTGGCATAAAAAGCTTATGCTACTATTATTATTCTTATTCCCTATTTTACCTGCTTTTGCACTTACAACATACACCGTCAAGTCAGGGGATTCGTTATGGCGAATTGCGAGCAAGCACGGTATTTTAGGCACTCCAAACAAAGATATGATCCAAGCCATCAAGGGAATTAACTCAAAAGAAAATCCTTCTATTAACGACGATATTATTAATATCAACCAAAAACTACTCATTCCAACTACCAAACAAGAAGTAGAAGATGGCGTTAAACTATACACATTACGTCATACGCTGTACCTTAATCAAAATAATCCAGCATCGACTCTTGAGCAAGCGTTATCCCTCACAGAAACATCTTTCACACTTGCTAACAAAAAACAGCAATCCACTATCTCAATTAAACAATCAGATTCAACTCTCTATTCATTACCTGAAAATTCCATAGTCAATACAAATAATAATCAAATAAATACCAGCCAACACTCTAACTCTACTATTGAAGGCATTGTCATTACACCAGCAATAACTAACACCAACGTTGACCATAATAAAGATAGCAGGCTGAATACTGAAAACACAAATATCAATATCCATACTAAAGCTAAAACGGATTATAATCAGTGGCTAATCATTATACTAATTGTTATTGTCATATTCTTAATTTGGCAGCGACGCTTAAAACGCAAAGCGACTTTTGCCCAGCATGATACACGTGTAATGAAAGATCAATTTTATGCTAAGACATCTGATCCAACAAAAGATAAAGAAGGTGCCGTGATCAACAAACAGTCTGAGACTGAGCGTATTAGCAAAAAAGCATCCAAAGATGAAATTAAAAAACTACTCCAAAAAGCCAACGAACTACTAGAGGCACAAGATATTGCACACGCTAAAACTATTTTACAAGAAGCGTTAAATAGCGAACCTAAAAATTTAGATATCCGTATCAAAATCCTTGCAATCTATGGCGCAGATGGCGATGAAATTTCATTTAACAGCGAACGGGATTATCTTGCCTCTAATCTATTACCTTATGATGATAAGCGCTGGAAAGATATTGATACATTATATAAAAAATATTTTGGTATAAATTAACAAGGAATCGTCATGTCACAAAGTCAAATCGAAAATCAAGAAAGTGTTTCAAGCGGTAAACTAACCGTAATACTTCTTGTTACACTTATTGCCCTTGGAGTATTATTTTTTATGAGTTTTATTTTTTTTGTAAAATTTAAAGCCTATCAAACCGTTGCTCAGGATTTAAAAGCCGAGCTCAAACACAATTACAACGGTTACCTAACACTCAACTACAATATCGTAGATAATGCCATTATCATGAGCAATTATAACTATGAACAATCAATTAAAACACTAAGCGGAATATTTCCAAAAATTGAATGTGATGCCAAACAAAGCTGTCTGATCAACGGTATTTACTACCATTTTAACGTTACATCCAAAAATGGTTATCTTATGATTATTGGTTATCAAGCAGATTTATCCAAAGACGAGCAAAAAATAGCTGATAATAGCTTTGTGATGCATCAACAGCGTAATAAAAATTTTTGACTATATCTCAACCGCTTAACGCCCGATTGAAATATATTCAATCCCCATTTTTTTCATGCGAGATTTATCATATAGGTTACGACCGTCAAAAATCACAGGTTGCGCTAATCTACTCGCGATTTTAGCAAAATCTGGACTTCTAAAGCTTTGCCATTCTGTCACTACAAAAAGTGCATCGGCACCATATAACGCATCATAAGCATCTTGTGCTAACTCGTAATTATCACGGTTCTCATATGTGTTGATAAAATTATTCATCGCCTCTGGGTCATACGCTTTTACTTTCACACCGTGTTGCCATAGTTTTTCAATCAACACTCGAGAAGGTGCTTCACGGATGTCATCGGTATTTGGTTTAAATGCAAGTCCCCATACGGCTACTATTTTGCCTTCAACTTCACCATTAAAATAATTGTAAAACTTATTAAACAATACTTCTTTTTGTTCATCATTAACATCATGTACAGCATTTAAAAGCCTTGCTTTATAACCATATTCATGCGAAGTCTGACTCAACGCTCGCACATCTTTGGGAAAACAAGAACCACCGTAACCACATCCTGCATAAATGAAATGATAACCAATACGCCGATCCGCACCAATACCAATTCGTACTTTTTCAATATCCGCACCTACTCGCTCAGCAATTTGACTCATCTCATTCATAAAGCTGATTTTGGTGGCAAGCATCGCATTTGCAACGTACTTCGTCATCTCGGCAGAACGCACATCCATGATCATTAAACGGTTTTGGTTTGGGTCAAATGGTGCATAAAGTTCGCGCATCATATCCGCGGCGCGCTCAGAATGTGCACCAACCACAATCCGATCTGGATGCATACAATCATTAATTGCATCACCCTCTTTGAGAAACTCAGGATTTGATACAACGTCAAAGTCAAGCGTGACGCCACGCGATCTAAGCACATTTGAAATCGTCTCTGTTACTTTATACTCTGTTCCCACAGGTACAGTCGATTTATTGACAATGACTTTATATTCACTCATATATTTTGCAACCGTTTTTGCAACCTGAAGCACATATTTTAAATCAGCAGAACCATCCTCATCAGGTGGAGTCCCTACTGCAATAAAAATAATTTCTGCTTCATCAATCGCAGATTTTGCCTCCGTCGTAAAACTTAATCTGCCTTTAGCTACATTGCGTTTAATTAGATCATCTAAGCCTGGTTCATATATTGGAGAAATTCCTTTTTTTAAATTCTCTACCTTTTTATTGTCAATGTCCACACAGCAAACATGGTTACCCATCGCCGCAAAGCAGGTGCCCGTTACAAGCCCAACATAACCTGTACCAAATATTGCAATTTTCATCGCTACTTACTACCTTCTACTCAAACTGATTGAATCATATCAGAAATAATCGCTATATTCAGCGAATATTCTTCTTTTGAACTATACTTTTGCTACTTACACTATTGGCTTAAACCATTTAAATATTCATACATTTATACAGATTTTTGATACGTTGTATCTTGCTTGCTTTTTACTTTTGGGCATATTTTTATGCCCATCTCAAACATTAAAAGTAGCTTAGTGTTAAACTTTGCTTCTACTTTTTTTGCCATTATTGGTAGTAATATTCCATCTGATGCAATTCTTCCATACAGTATTAACCTCATCAATAAAGTCCACTTAAACGTGGTTCTACTCATGATCATCATTTAAATGAGCATTTTAATCAACTATTAAATTGCATAAAAGCGTGTCTACTTTGTTTATTGAATCAATATCAGCTTTGCAATATCTACAGATATTTACACTTAATATTAATAATTACCAATAATTATTTCTTTATTGTGAACAATGTAAATAACTATTCTCTAATGTAACTATTTGACATCTGCATTAACACTACGCAAAATATGCCTGTCTTAATTTACACAGGGGACTTTTATGCCAATACAATCAACTTCTAACAAACAATATAAGAAAATTGTTTACATGATTTGTTTAATTGGAGCTTTAGGTGGATTATTATTTGGTCTTGACCAAGGTTTTATCGCCAATTCGCTTGCCACAATTGATCACATTTATGAACTAACTACTACACAAGGGGAACATTACTCTGCTGTACTGGCGTGGGGTGGTATTCTTGGTGCTTTATTAAGTGGCATTTTTGCAAGGATACTTGGTCGCAAAAAAGTACTGATACTATCTGGATTTTTATTTACGTTATTGTCACTTGTATCTGCATTTTTACCACCACTTGAAATTTTAATCGCTTGTCGTTTTGGATTAGGCTTTTCCGTTGGTATTGCCTCTTTTACAGTACCACTTTATTTATCAGAAACAGCGCCAACTTCTATTCGTGGGGGAATGGCAACTTTATTTCAATTGATGATCACAATTGGTATTTTCTTAATCGCTTTTACTAATGTGATGATTGTCAAAGCATTAGGACATTTCGAGATTTCACTTAGCTTAATGTTTAGCGTCATTGTAATATTTGCATTAATTATGTTCATTGGCAGTTTCTTTTTGCCTGAGAGTCCACGCTGGTTGATGTTAAAAGGCAAAGAAGACAAAGCTCTAAAAGTACTAAGGCGAGTACGCTCTTCTGAAAAAGAAATAAATGATGAAATAGCTGAAATTAAAGAAAGCATTATAGAAAATCAAGGCTCTGGAATCATTATGCTATCCAAAGGTTATTTTTGGAAAATATTAATTGTCGGAGTGGTATTACAAATGTTTCAGCAACTCGTTGGTATTAACATGATGATTTATTATGCCCCAACTATTTTTGGCTATGCTGGCATGACAGGAATTATTGCTTTACTTGCCATTCCAACAGTAAACATGCTCTTTACCTTCCCTGCTATTAAATGGATTGAAAAATGGGGTCGTAAAAAACTCTTATACGTCGGTGCTGTGGTAATGATGGTTTCTATGTTTACAGCAGGCTTTGCATTTTTAGTCATAGCGAATGGCGGCACTACACCTGGCGCTGTGCCTAAGGCAATATTACTAATTTCAGCTGTGGTTTATATCTTTGGTTTTGCATGCTCATGGGGACCTGTTGCTTGGGTTGTATGTGCTGAAATTTTTCCATTAAAAGGGCGTGAAATCGGCATGACTGTTACTACTATGATCAATTGGACCTTTGCTGGTATTGTGATGGCCAATGCACTGAGCTTCATGAAAGTATATGGCAATGCCTCCATTTTCTTTGTATTTGGGGGATTTTGTATCCTATCTATGGTTTTCTTAAAATTCTTTGTTCCTGAGACAAAGGGGGTAAGCTTGGAAAAAATCGAAAAAGACCTAGAACATGGAGTGAAGCTCAATAAAATTGGTCAACGCTAAGCATCACGAGTTTTTATAAAATCAATCGCTTGTTGTAAGCGCTTTAAAGTGCGCGCTTTTCCAATCCACTTAAGTGTCAAGCCAATATCAGGGGATTGCGCGGTACCAGTAATGGCAACACGAACAGGCATTCCGACTTTCCCCATCCCTAGCTCAAGCTCTTGTGCAATTTCTTTTAATACATGATGCAACTTAGCTTCATCTTGCCAATCTACCTCTGTCAGTGCTTCATATTTCTTTAATGCATATTGTAATGACTTAATCGATCCATTGGTTAAATGCTTAACTGCGGACTTCTCATCATAACTTTCAAAACCTTGATAAAAATAACGGCTTTGCTCGGTCAACTCTTTTAGTGTTTTTACTTTTTCTGCCATCACAGGGATAATGAGCTCAAGCTCAGGACCCTCAGTAATGTCTAAGCCTTGCTGTTCAAAGTGATATTTCAGGTGCTTTACTACCTCTTCTACTGGCAAACTACGCATATAATGTTGATTCAACCAATTCAATTTATCTGTATTAAAAGTTGAAGCTGAGGCATTAATATCATTTAAATCAAAATACTTGAATATCTCATCCATACTAAAGATTTCTTGATCTCCATGTGACCAACCCAAGCGAATCAAGTAATTAATAAGCGCCTGTGGTAAATAACCCTCCTCTTTATACTGCATCACACTTACTGCACCATGACGTTTTGATAATTTCTTACCATCGTTCCCTAAAATCATTGGTACATGTGCAAAAATAGGAACATCTGCACCTAATGCGTAATATAAATTAATCTGCCTTGGTGTGTTGTTAACGTGATCATCACCGCGCACAACATGGGTAATTTCCATATCGATATCATCAACGACAACACAGAAGTTATAGGTTGGAGAACCATCCGTACGCTGGATGATTAAATCATCTAGCTCAGTGTTGGCAATATTAATTTGACCCTTGACTGCATCTAACCAACTAACGATACCCTCCTTGGGATTCTTAAAGCGTACAACGTGCGGCTTTGATACATCCTGTTCACTTTGGTTTAAATGACGGCAATGTTCATCATATCGTGGTTTTTCTTTATTTGCCATTTGCCTATCACGCAATTCATCTAAACGTTCACGTGAACAATAACAACAATATGCTTTCCCTTGTTGTAATAACTGATTAATTACTCCTTTGTAACGCTCAAAATGTTGAGTTTGGTAATAAGGTTCATAATCTGCGTTCAATCCTAGCCAATCCATACCATCTAAGATCGCTTGCACAGCTTCTGGTGTCGAGCGATCTAAATCGGTATCTTCTATTCTTAATACAAACTTACCCTTGTTTTTACGCGCATACACCCATGAAAATAACGCCGTCCTTGTGCCACCTACATGCAAATACCCCGTTGGGCTTGGGGCAAAGCGCGTTTTAACTTCTTTTATCACAATACACTACCTTAATTCACTTTGGTCTTACATTTGCGACATAAGTTTACTGTAAAATACGGGCGCGATAAATGGAGAACTGAAATTTCGCTATTTTTGTAGCTTGAAAACGTGCTCTATGCTTTTTCAGAGCTTAATACCAACAAAGTCAAAAAATCCACTACTACTGTATTAAGAGATGTGCACCCAATAGTGGCCAATAAAATATAATTGCAACAATAATCACTAATATACTAGAGATTTTTAGCCATATCCCCCATGCCATTACAGCATGAATTTTAACATGATCAGAGTGAAGCACCAATGCCATTGCCGGAGTACTCACCGGCAACAAAAAAGTTAACCCAGCACCTGTGGCAATTCCAACAGTTATCACTCTTGGATCAATACCGTACTCTAAAGATAATGCTAAGCCTACAGGTAGCAATATAGCGACCGCTGCTGCATTACTCATTACCTCAGTTAGTATAGCTACCAGAACAATCAATGAAACTATAATCAGCAAAGGTGATGAAATCCCTAAATCTATTATCACTTGTACCATTTCATGGGCAGCTCCGGTATTACGTAAGGCAACGCTTAAAGCAATCGCACTACCATACATAATAATAATACCCCACTGCACATCTCTTTCAATCTCTTTCCAGTTGGTAATACGCAAGATAAAAGCCAAAATCACACCCAAAAATGAAATCCAATCTAGCCCCCATGCCGTGCCATAGAAAATCCATAGAAATATTGTAAATAAGACGACCATTAAAGTTAAAACTTCTCTTTTTGTCACCCGTCCAATTTCTTTTTTATGCGCTATTAACTTTTGTCTTGCTAACTCGATATTAGCACCACTTTGATGTGCAATAATCAACACACATATACTTGCAAGGCAAAGCATAACTAACACAATTGGTATTACCCATAAACTCCACTCAAAGAAACCAATATGACTAACGTGTGCCATCTTAGCATTTGTTGCAAAATTATCTTGCAAAATACCTAATGCCAAAGGCGCTCTTGCACCACCTAACAACGTTGCAGTGCCCCCGATCATTGCCCCCCATGCCATTGCCATATAAGCTGCGAATGCAAATCGACTCTTTTTATTCACATTTGCAGCAGTAACAATTTCCAATACAATCGGCAATAACATTGCAACAACGGCATGTTCACTAATGAAAAAAGCCATAGTACTTGAAAGTCCAAAAATCGACATACAAAGACGCTTAGAGCCTTTACCAAATTTAGAAATAATCGTAATCGCTAAACGTTTGCTTAATCCAGAACGCATAACTGGACTTGCTAAAATAAATGCACCCAACACAAAGAAAGTTGCAGAATTACCAAAATAACTATATACATCTTGAGCAAAAATCACACCAGAAGCAGGTAATAAAAACAGAACGATAATACCTGTAATTGCAAGCGGGAAAATATTAATTATCCATAAAAATACCGCAACGCAAAAAACAGCAAACGCATGCTTCCCTGATGCAGAAAATTCACCAAATGGTAAAAAAAGCGCAACAAAATAAATGACCATTGACGCCAGCACACACAGAAAAATACTAGGTAAAGTAGGTAATTGTAACTCTTTTTCACACATGGTGATCATTCCATAAACTACCGTCTATACAAACCTAACTGACGGTGGCATTTTTTTCCAGAAGTTTATGATTAAAAAACAAACTTAGCCATCACTCCTACACCTAGTGTATTATTCTCTGGCTCATACCATCCTTTTTCTGCATTACCATTTGCGATATCTGAAGTTTGTATCTTCCAATACCTAATATAAGGTCCTATCAACCACATCCAACTTCCCTGGTTACGTCCCAATAAAATATTACCATTAGCACCCCAACCTTCACGTTGTTGATTAACAATACCCCCATCTACACTTGAGTATTGAATACCTCTGATTAAATAATCAAACTCTAATTTTGATTCAAGAACCAGTTTTTTATGAAGCCAAGTAAACTGTAATCCAATAGGTATATAAAAATAATTTGATGCTCGCAAATAACCATGTGAGTCGTTTGAAGTATCATTATTTAAATAACGATAACCTAATCCTAAAAATGGCGTAACGGTAATTAAAACTTTAGGAAATTGGAATAAATAACCTATCCGTGGCGAAATGCCAAATATAAAACTGTTATCATTATTCATCTGAAAAGGTGTTTGTTGTTTGTCATTCAAACGTCCATCATATTTGCCATTCACAAAACCAAGCTGTCCTTCAATCATCAAAGTGATTCTATTTCGTTCGATATACTGATAACTACCATCAAGTGCAATACTTGGTCCCTTAATACTCATCAAGCCAGGTTCTCTATAGCTATAATAACCAATAGCAGGAGACAACGAAAATTCAGAACAATCTATTTTATCCACCTCACACATTGAATTAACCATAAGAGGACTCAATGACAACGATGCCAATATAAGCGCTTTTTTTACCATATTTTATCTTTCTGACATTAATGATCACAATTGATAGTCTAAATTAGATTTTAATTTTTGAACACGAAAACATGCTTCTAAATCTTTTAGTGCCTCATCAAAGTCATCGTTCACAATAACATAATCATATTCATTTGCATGCGAAACTTCATTCTTTGCGTCTTGCATACGCCTTTGAATAATCTCATCTGAATCTTGACCACGCTTTTTTAAACGCTCATATAAAGCAGAGAGTGAGGGTGGTAAAATAAAAATACTCACACAATTACTTTTAAAATTTTCTCGTGCTTGTGTTGCTCCTTGCCAATCGATTTCTAAAATTACATCTAAACCTTTTTCTGTCAAAACTGAAATCGCATTTTTAGACGTTCCATAGTAATGGTCAAAAACTTGAGCGTATTCAATGAATGCACCTTCCTTAATCATTTGCTCAAATACATCTTTAGACACAAAATGATAATGTACCCCATTTATTTCTAATGGTCGTGGTTTACGTGTTGTATGCGATACACAAATCCCAAGATTGGTTTGATTTTTAATAAATGCTTTAAGTAAAGATGTTTTACCGGCACCTGAAGGAGCTGAAACAATATAAACCTTACCCTGTTGGCTCACACTACACCTATCCTTGCTTAATATTTTTTAACATTGATTCGACATGAGCCATAAACTTTTTACCTAGCACCTTATCACGTGCAGCCAATTCAAAGTTGGCAATCAAGAAACCCAATTTATCGCCACAATCATAGCGTGTACCATCAAAATGGTAAGCAACCAAACGCTGAGATTCAACAAGTTTAGCAATTGCATCCGTTAATTGAATTTCACCACCTGCACCCTTAGGAATTTTTTCCAAATAATCAAATATTTCACCAGGTAGAATATAACGACCTACCACTGCATTCGTCGAAGGTGCACTTTCCGGTTTAGGTTTTTCAACAATCGCTTGGATACTATTATCAGCTCTTGTCTTTACGATACCATAGGAACCTGTGTCTTTTTTAAGAACCTCCTGCACCGCAATTACACCACATTTTTGATAATAATATTGCTCCATCATCTGTAGTAACGCACCCTTGCCATTAGCGTTGTCAATCAAGTCATCTGCTAGTAACACTGCAAAAGGTTCATTGCCTACCAAAGGTTTAGCACAAAGTACGGCATGCCCTAATCCTAATGCTTCTTTCTGTCGAATATAGGCACAATTAACATCAGCAGGCAAAATATTGCGCACAGTTTCCAATAAATCCAACTTACCTTTTTGTTCAAGGTTATATTCCAATTCAAAATTTTTATCGAAGTGATCTTCTATAGCGCGTTTATGGGTACTCGTTACAAAAATAAGCTCATTAATACCCGCCTCTATGGCTTCTTCAACAGCATATTGAATTAAAGGCTTATCTACAACTGTTAGCATCTCTTTTGGTGATGCTTTTGTTGCAGGTAAAAACCTGGTCCCTAAACCCGCAACAGGAAAAACCGCCTTTGTAATCTTCATTTTTTTATCCTTTTAAAATTTTAACCACCAATTTGCTTTACTTTATCGTTGATCCATTGGTAACAATAATTATTTAATTCGTCTATATTAAGCTCAGATGATGAAATCGCCTGACCAATAGAAAGTGTCACCAACCCAGGTTTAATGAGTCCTGCTTTATTTGGCCAAAAGCATCCTGAATTGTGTGCCACAGGAACAACCATTGCTCCTGTTGACTTAGCTAAGGTAATCGCCGTTTTATGGAATTTTGGATAGTTCCCTATAGCAACGCGTGTACCTTCAGGGAAAATCACAATGCTCAAACCAGAATGTAAACGCTCTTTTCCCATTTGCAAGATCTTCTTAAAGGACTTTAGATTTTGTTTCCGATCAATAGGAATACTATCTACCACTTTTAATGCTTGTCCAAATAATGGAATATTTAAAAGCTCTTCTTTTAACACAAAACAAATATTATGAAGTAGTCCATGTAATATTACTGTCTCCCATGATGATTGATGCTTACAAATATAGATACAAGGCTCTTTTAATAAGTTTTCCTCACCTTCAATTCTGACTCTAAGCCACAAAAAAATTACCAATCCCCAGCGCATTAAGGTCGACCAAATTTGAGCAGGAATGAGTCGAATACGAATAGGCAAACACAATAAGCTTAGAATGACTGTTATTAATGCCAAAATAAATGTTAATAATGCGATGTAAATAACAAAAATGATTTGTCTTAACCATAACACACCATGCCATAAAGCGCGTATTAATTTCATAAAATTGATTCCACAAATTGATATAAATTGTCAAAAACAGGTACTTCTTTTAATGCCTCTTGATGCGTAGTAAGTGTTTTGAGTCCCTTACCAGATTTAACCAAAACAGGTATGCATCCTGCATTATATGCAACTTCAATGTCCCTAAAACTATCTCCCACAAAGTAGACTTTTTTATTAAGTGGAATTTTGAGTTTTTGACTAATTTCCTCTAGCAACCCAACCTTTGGTTTACGACACATGCACTCATCTTCTGGCACATGCGGGCAAAACGCAATATGCCAAATGGCATCGGCATCTTGACCTAAAAGTGTATAAAGTTTTTGGTGCATTTCATGCAAAGCAAAAAGATCAAACAACCCTCTTGCAATACCTGATTGATTGGTAGCAATTGCCACAGGAATATGATGCTTTTTCAAAAGTTTAATCGCCTCAATGCTTCCTACAATAGGTTGCCATTCATCCTTTGATTTAACATAAGCATCTGAGTCTTCGTTGATTACACCATCGCGATCCAATATCACTAAAGCTGGCTTCTTTTTAAACATTTATAAACGTGCCTACTTGATTAAATATTGACGCTTGGCTTTAATGTCACGCCACTGATCGGCATCCTCAGGTGGCTCACACTTTTCGGTAATATTATCCCACACTTGCGAGAGTTCTCGATTCAACTCAACAAATTCCAGTTGATCTTCTGGCAATTCATCCTCGGAATAAATTGCATTCACAGGACATTCAGGCTCACATAAAGCACAATCAATGCATTCATCTGGATTAATGACCAACATATTTTCACCTTCGTAAAAACAATCTACTGGGCAAACCTCAACACAGTCACCATACTTACATTTAATACAACTTTCTGTTACTACAAACGGCATAATCGACACCCTTAGACTCATGAAAATGAGATTATTTTAACACTAACAAATGTATTTGAAAGTCTTAATTAGTCGTTTGTTCCTGCAACTTTTGCAGCACATAAGCCAACTCTTTAGAAATAACGAAGTTATTACGTACCAAAAGGTTAATCGTCTTTGCTTCAAATTGATCTAAAAACCAACACTTCATCTCAAAGTCATAGATAGCGTTAGCACGCAAATAAATGCTATTTAGTCCTTTTTGAAACTCTCTTTCTAACTTATGCTTTGGTGGCAATTTCACCACAATTCTCTGCTTCTCAATATCATAAACGGCACAACAATCAGCTTTTAAAAACGATATCTGGGTCTGAAAATCACGAATTTGTGCAGGTTTTTGGGTATTTTGCTCCTCTGGTAAGCGATAGTTTTTCTGAGCAAGCGCCTTTTGCAGCTGCTGTTGCAAGCTGTAATTTTGCTCTTTTAGTACGTTTTGAGTTTCTATAAGCTGCAAAATACGGGTTTGAAGACTATAAAAGTTTACTTCCAAATGATCATTTTTTTGACGCAGTTTTCTAAGCTTATGTTCATAATCATGCGTCTTACTTTTAATTTCAGCATCAACAAAATTCTGTAACTTATCTTTAAGGTTTAAAGTAATTTGTTTATGTTCATGCAAAGCACAAGTAAGTAACACTTGATCAATGACATAAGCTAAACCGTTTGGTCTTTTATCCTCAATAATAACCTCTTTTTTGGCAAGCTCACGTGCCTTATCTGGATTTTCTTTAAAAAGCAAAACTTTGTCAGCTACATCAAAAAAAGAATAATGCCCTTGCAAGAGCTTACGCACTTTAGCAATGCTAATTTCTTGCCCGTCTCGTTTTAACATTTGACAAGCTTCATTGATCTGACGTTGGCTTAACATAATATGTCTCTAAATCACTTCATCTTTGCGCTTAGTTAAGACTTCACAACCTAATTCAGTCACAACAAGCGTATGTTCCCACTGTGCAGAAAGGTTTTTATCTTTTGTTACTGCCGTCCAACCATCACGCAAAATCGTCACTTGCTTTTTCCCTGCATTAATCATTGGTTCAATCGTAAAGGTCATTCCTGGTTTTAAGATAGTTTTTAAACACTTATGCTCCTGTGGATTTTTAGAAACATAATGTAAGACTTGTGGTTCTTCATGAAAATTTTGACCAATCCCATGACCACAAAATGCTTCTACTATTGAAAAGTTATGAGATTTGGCATGTTTTTCTATCACGTTTGCGACATCTAACAACATATTTCCTGGTTTTACAATCTCAATGGCTTTTAATAAACACTCATAAGTCACCTCTGTTAAACGTTGCGCCATAATCGATGCACTTTCTTTGCCACCAACAAAAAACATCTTACTGGTATCTCCATGAAATCCTTCTTTAATCACCGTGACATCAATATTTAAAATATCGCCTTTTTTAAGCTTCTTATCCGATGGAATACCATGACATACTACATGGTTTACCGATGTACAAATCGACTTAGGAAAACCTTTATAATTTAAAGGTGCAGGAGTGGCTTTTTGCACATCAACGATGTAGTCATGACAAATTTTATCTAGCTCTGCTGTTGTAATACCAACTGCCACATATGGTTCAATCATTTCTAAAACTTCAGCAGCCAAACGACCAGCAACGCGCATTTTCTCAATTTGTTCAGGGGTTTTTAAAATAATCTTATTGCTCATATTTTCTTAAACTTTAATTTAGAATGTTGATTAGCTTTTATGGATTGATCAGTTATCAATGCCATTCTTTCTCACTTTAATCATCATTTTAGGTACCTAAAATGATGAGGTATCTTTTAGTCTTGCCATAGTAAAACATGCGCATAATATTGTACACTCATTGCATTAAATTTTTCGGCTATTTTAAGTCCCAAAATATGTAAAATTATGGTTTATACTACTTGTGAGTCTCGTTATACTAAGGCATTCTAGCAAAAAGTTTTTTTGTCTAAGGACTTACTAATGAACGTACTACAATCACTCTCAGCAACAAGGTTAAACTTTATTCAAGATTATAATCAAACACAACAGCAATATGATGTAATTATTGCTATTTCTAATGACGAGCAGCAATGGTTAAGTCTACCTCATGGAGAAACGATATATCAGCGCAAAATGTATTATGCGCCACACGACAAGAAAGGCTATTTAACTCAACTACCTAACGCTAGAGGAACTCGAATCATTGTTAAACAAAATCTAGGCGATTGTGAGCTTTACTTATGGTTAAAGGATCTTTCTAAATTGCTTTCTGAGGCAAATGTATTAGAAGCCAAACACATTGCCTTGATTACTAATCACGCAGATAATGTAACAGTAGAAGCATGTGTCCGAGCACTTCTTGCCCACACTCAAAACATGCCTAACTTTAAACGCGATAATAAGCCATGCAATGCTGAAATTGATATCATTGGCGATTATATCGAAAGTGATTTTCTAGAAATTATCGCCAAACATAAAGGCAATGCGTTAGCACGCTATCTTACTATTTTACCTACAAATTATTTAACCCCCGCTATCTATATTGAAATATTAGCCAACATGGCTAAAACAGAAGGTTGGGGATATACACTGTATGACAAAGCACAACTTCAAGATATGGGGGCAGGCGCTTTCAGTGCAGTAGCACGTGCATCAGAAGTCGCGGGCATTGTTAAGCTATCCTATACACCAAGGGAGTTTACTAACACCATTGCTTTAGTCGGCAAAGGTATTTGCTTTGATACAGGTGGAGTAAGCTTAAAGCAACCACAACATATGTATGGCATGAATGATGATATGATGGGCAGCGCGGTTGCAGTTGGCAGCTTGCTATCGTTAAGCATCTTACAAGTACCTTTCCAAGTGCATTGTTATTTGGCGATTACCACCAATAATATTGGTGCAAATGCTTTTTTACCTAATGAAGTCATTACCGCTTTAAACGGTAAAACGATTGAAATTGTTGATACCGATGCCGAAGGACGAATGGTACTATCCGATGCACTCTGTCTTGCTAGCCAGCAAAAGCCAGATCTACTGATTGATTATGCAACCTTAACAGGTGCGGCAGTGCGTGCGCTAGGTACTGAATACTCTGCCATTTTCAGTAACAATTATGATTGGCAGCACAATCTCGTCAAATATGGCATAAAATGCGCAGAAAAAGTCTGGCCATTCCCAATGGATAAGCATTATTTAGAAGAACTGAAATCAGATATCGCTGACTTAAAACAATGCTATGTAACGGGTAATGCCGACCATATTCTTGCAGCTAAATTCTTGCAACAATTCGTAGGCAAAGAAATTCGTTGGCTACACATGGATTTAGCTTCTTGCAAACATAAAGGTGGGCTTGCTCCTATTCCAACCGAAATCAGTGGTGTTGGAGTTTGGTACACTTGCGAATTGATTGAGCATTTTTTTGCATAACCTACCTCCTCCCATCATCAAATAATGATTAACAAAAAACAGTCAATGAAACCTAATTAAGGCTATTCAGCTTACATAGTTGATTTATTTTTGAATATTATTTTAAATATCGGCTTTTATGGTTGATGATGCCATTGATTTTGACATCCTTTACTGCTAGATTCACGATTATTCAAGATTTTAGATAATACAAAATGAACACAAAAAACTTATCCTCATTGATATGGTCAATTGCAGATTTATTGCGCGGTGATTATAAACGCTCTGATTTTGGTAAGGTGATTTTGCCCTTTACGGTTTTAGCGCGTGTTGAGGCAGTTCTTGCGCCGACAAGGCAAGATGTTGTCGATAATACACCAAACGCAAAGATTTAGGCATTCCGCTAAATGCCATTTTAACTGCTAAGTCGCAAAACACGTTTTATAACACATCGGAATATACATTAGCTAAATTAAAGGCTGACCCTGATAACTTAAGAGCAAACCTTATTACCTACCTTGATTCGTTTAGTGACAATATCAAAGATATTTTTAATCGATTTAAATTTATAGATCAAATACATTACCTAGATGAAGCCAATTTGCTTTATAAGGTCATCGAGCGCTTTACGAATGAAGATTGCGATTTAAGCCCTGAAGCTGTTTCAAATTATGAAATGGGGAATTTGTTTGAGGAGCTTATTCGTAAGTTTGCCGAGGAATCTAATGAAACTGCAGGGGAGCATTTTACACCACGAGACATTGTACGTTTAGCCACTTCATTAATTTTCAGTGCAGATAATGCGATGTTAACTGATCAAGGCGTGGTACGCTCACTCTATGATCCTACGGTTGGCACAGGCGGTTTTCTAACATCAGCCAGTGAATATATTGCGGAGCTTAATCCCAATGCCCATTTAAAAACTTATGGACAGGAGTTGAATCCTGAGTCCTTTGCCATTTGTAAGGCAGATATTTTAATCAAAGGCGAAGATGCAGATAATATTAAATTTGGCAATACCTTGAGTGACGATCAACTTACGTCTAAAAAATTTGATTATATGCTATCTAATCCACCATTTGGTGTGGAATGGAAAAAGGTTGAAAAGGCAGTAAAAGATGAACATAAGATCCAAGGCTATAACGGGCGTTTTGGCGCTGGATTACCACGAGTTAGTGACGGTTCGTTATTGTTCTTAATGCACCTTATTTCAAAAATGCGTCCTTCACAAGAAGGTGGCAGTCGCATTGGGATTATTCTTAATGGCTCACCCTTATTTACAGGTGGCACTGGTTCAGGGGAGTCTGAAATCAGGCGTTATGTGCTTGAAAATGACTTGTTGGAAGCCATCATTGCTTTACCTACGGATATGTTTTTTAATACGGGTATCTCTACTTATATCTGGATATTAAGCAATAAAAAATTACCTGAGCGCAAAGGCAAAGTGCAACTGATTAATGCCGCAGATAAAGGCAGCCCCATGCGTAAGTCATTGGGATCTAAACGTAAATACTTAGATGAAGATGTTATTGCTGACATTGTTCAAGCGTATGGCAACTTTGAACAAACTAAGACAAGTAAGTTATTTGATTATACTGAGTTTGGTTTTAGACGGGTAACCATTGAGCGACCATTAAAGCTTGCCTTTTACCCAAAAGACGAGAACAACATCAATGCGCTTAAAGAGGATAACGCGTTTTTGAAGCTTAAAGATGAACAACAACAGGAAATATTGAATGCCTTAACAAGTTGCAAAAAAGAAGAGTACTTATCGCGAGATCAATTTATAAAAGACCTAAATGTCAAGCTGACCGCAGCACAATTTAAATTACTGCAAAAACATTTCTCTCAAACCAATGATAATGCTGAAATCTGTGTTGATAGCAAAGGCAACCCCGAGCCAAATACTGACTTAAGAGATTATGAAAATATCCCATTACAACAGGATATCTATGATTACTTTGAAAAGGAAGTCAAACCGCATGTAGCAGATTCCTGGATTGATGAGAGTAAACGCGATGAGAAGGATGGTAACATTGGTATTGTTGGTTATGAGATCCCATTTAATCGTTACTTTTACGAGTATAAATCACCACGCGCGTTAGCAGAAATTGACGCAGAATTAGATGCAGTTACCAAAGAGATATTAGCGCTTTTGGGCGAGGTGCATTCATGAGGTGCTTGCATTTTCGGATCCTTGCGAATATACTTAGGGGCAACATAGCCGCTATGCCTCTGATTCACGCACACTTTAGCGGCTTTTGCGTTTTAAGGGAAACATAAATGGCCCAATTTAGATTAACGGCTAAAATGGCAAGCAGGCTTAAAATAATGGACTTGCCACAATCAAAAGAGCAGTCTTTACCTTTTTATGATGATTGGGCAGTTGATTTGTTAAAAATCCAACGCAAAGATGTTGCCGTGTTTATGCACGTTAACACGCGAGTCACATTAGCTATCCCATTGTTTGAAATAGGTGGTGCAAAATATCTCTTTGATTCGCTGCCAGCAATGATCGAATGGGCGATTAATGAGCTTGAAATTCCAAGGTTTGAAGACTACGGTTGCCAGATTCGTGATTATTTTGAGCCACAGTTAAAGCAGCTTGATTTTTGTAAAACGGATAATCGCAGTGTGACGACACATCTCAATCAATTTAAACAAATCCTAGAGTTTGAATGTTTCCGCCATGGTGAAGTGAGTCAAATAGTTTGTAATAAAACAATGGATTACTGGCAAAGTGCCTTAATCACCAACCCACATACTAAAAAAGAGTACACTAAACCAATTGCGCTTTGGCAGTCGTATCTTGATGGCGATTGCATTAATGAGGGCGAAAATGTCGCTGGTATTGATAATGTGATTCCCTTTCCGCAAGGAGACAAGCAGTGAGTGGTAAACTGAAGCCTTATCCAAAATATAAAGAGAGTGGTGTTGAGTGGTTGGGGGAGATTCCTGAGCATTGGGGTGTAAATCAGATTAAAAGACATGCCACTATAAAGCGTGGTGCATCACCAACACCTATAGATGATCCAAAGTATTTTGATGATAACGGTGAGTATTCTTGGGTGAGAATATCGGATGTTACATCTAGCGATAAATATTTATATTCATCTACTCAAAAAGTATCTAATTTAGGAAAGTCTTTAAGTGTTACCATAGAGCCTGAAAGCCTATTCTTAAGTATTGCTGCAAGCGTTGGGAAGCCTATAATTTCAAAAATAAAAGCATGCATCCATGATGGATTTGTTTATTTTGATCGGCTTTCTTTGAATTCAGATTATTTATATTACAACTTCAAGAGTGAACGACCTTATCAGGGACTTGGAAAAATGGGTACCCAACTTAATTTAAACAGCGAAACAGTTGGCTCTATATATATTGGCATTCCAAGCACTCAAGAACAAATCACCATTGCTAACTATCTAGATAAACAAACCGCCAAAATAGATAAGCTTATTGCCAATTATCAAAAGCTAATTGTGCTTTCCAAGGAAAAACGCACAGCTTTAATTACCCATTGTGTGACCAAAGGCTTAGATCCAACGGTTACAATGAAAGATAGTGGTGTTGAATGGTTGGGGGAGGTTCCTGATAAGTGGAATATATCAAAGTTTCGCTTTTTAGGTAAAGCTATAATTGGACTTACGTATAGTCCAAATGACGTTGCTAATGAAAATAATGGTACTTTGGTTTTAAGGTCTTCAAATATTCAAGATGGTATAATTACGTTTGATGATAATGTTTATGTCTCAAGTAAAATTTCAGAAAAGCTAACAACCAAGAAAGGTGATATTTTAATATGCTCAAGAAATGGAAGTAGAAAATTAATTGGTAAAAATGCCATGATAGATGATAGCTCTAGTGGCTTATCTTTTGGAGCATTTACCATAGTATTTAGATCTGATAATGTTGATAATAGATACTTATATTGGGTATTTAATTCATCGTTATTTGAGTATCAATCTGGAAGTTTTCTGACAACTACTATAAATCAATTAACCACAGGCAATATAAATGACTTTGAGTCGCCATATCCACCTATCCAAGAACAAGCTGCCATCGCAAACTACCTAGACCAACAAACCGCCAAAATAGATCAAACAATTGAGAAAGCAGAACAGGCGATTGAGCTGCTAAAAGAAAAACGTACTGCCTTAATCACCGTGGTAGTCACAGGCAAAGTGGACGTAAGGGAGTGTGTTTAATGTCAGTGGAAAATCAATCGCAATTTATTATCTATCAGACTGAATCAGGTAAAACAAAAATAGAAGTCCGTTTGCAGGATGAAACCGTTTGGTTGTCTCAAAAAAACATGGCTGAGCTATTTCAAGTTTCAAAATCAACGGTTAGCGAACATATTAAACATATTTATGAAGAAGGTGAGCTTGAGCAAATTTCAACTGTTCGGAATTTCCGAACAGTTCAATTTGAGGGTGAGAGACAAGTAAATAGAGCTGTTGATTATTATAATTTGGATATGATCATCTCAGTGGGATATCGGGTTAGATCTCATGTTGCAACAAGATTCCGCCAATGGGCAACTAATCAATTAGCAGAGCAAGCTTATCATACATTTCATGCCAATGAGATAAAGCATAATGATCAGCGGTTAAGTGATTTTGATATAGCCATTGATCAATTACCAAAGGGAAGAGGCAATAAATGAGTACAAAACATCACGAGAAAAAAATGGAAGAGCAAGTTGTTTTAGATATGTGCGCACCCGAGTGCGGTTGGGTTGAAGGCGTTTCAAGTGGCTACAATAAGTCATTGGCATTATATACAGAGGATATACTTGAGTATATTAAAACGACACAACCTGAAGCCTATGAGAAATATCAAAACCGCTTTAAAAATAAAGCAGATGATGAGATTAGCAAACTCGCTGCGAAAAAGATTCATGACAAAGGTGCTTTGCATTATTTGCGACATGAAATAAAAGCACATCCAGCAAGATTAAAACTATGCCAATTTAAACCGCAGTTACATAATGAGACTTTGGAACGTAATTATCATGCCAATATTTGTCGCGTAGTCAGGCAAGTATTTTATTCTGAAAATAATAAAAATAGCATTGATTTGGTGTTATTTGTTAATGGTATTCCTGTGGCAACCATCGAGTTAAAAACCGACTTTACGCAAACGGTTGACGATGCAATTGAGCAATATAAATCAGATCGTTTACCAAAAGATAAGCCGACACGTAAAGATGAGCCATTGCTTACTTTCAAGCGTGGTGCGTTGGTGCATTTTGCAGTGAGTACCGATGAAGTGTATATGACGACTAAGCTTGAAGGCAAAAATACCTTTTTCTTGCCTTTCAACAAAGGTCATAATGGCGGTAAAGGCAATCCGCATAAACCAGAGGGCTTTGCAACTGAATATTTATGGCAGGAAGTTTTAAGCAAAGAGAGTTTGCTCAATATTTTAGCTAAATTTATACATCTTCAAGTTGGTGAAACAACAACAGCTGAAGGTGTTAAGCAGAAAAAAGAAGGTTTGATTTTCCCGCGTTATCACCAGCTTGATGTGGTGAGAAAATTACTTCAAGCCGTACATACTGAAAAGGTTGGTCAGAAATATTTAATCCAACATAGTGCAGGAAGTGGCAAGTCTAACTCTATTGCATGGCTTGCGCATCAATTATCATCATTGCATAGTAATGAAGGCAGGCGTTACTTTGATACCGTAATTGTAATTACCGATCGCACGGTTTTGGACAGTCAGCTACAACAAACGATCAAACAATTTGAGCAAGTTGACGGCTTAGTGGTACCTATTGAGAGAAACTTGAGCTTTCAAAGCAAATCTAATCAGCTTGCTGTCGCCTTAAAAGATGGTGCTGCGATTATCCCTGTGACGATTCAAACCTTTCCTTTTGTATTGGATGAGATACAAAAAACCACTTCATTAAAGGATAAAAACTTTGCTATTATTGCCGATGAAGCACATTCATCTCAATCAGGCAAAACAGCGCAAAAAATGAAGGAAGTATTAAATGCTGAAATGCTTGATGATGAGATGAGTGCTGAGGATGTATTAAATGCAACTCTTGAGAGTAAAGGCAAACTAACCAATATCAGTTTTTTTGCATTCACTGCCACACCAAAACACAAAACCATGGAGCTGTTTGGGCGACCTGCAAATCGAAGTAAACCAACAGGCAAGGACAACCCGCCACTACCATTTCATGTTTATACCATGCAACAAGCCATTGAAGAAGGATTTATTCTCGATGTTTTGAAAGATTATACAACCTATGAAACCGCGTTAAAGATTATCTCAAAAGATGGCGAGCGTGAAGTAGAAACCAAGCAGGCAAAAATCAAACTTAAGCGCTATACCACTTTACATCCTTATGCGATTGCACAGAAGATTGACATTATTCTTCATCACTTTGCCACTTCAATTAAATCATTATTAAACTACCAAGCCAAGGCAATGGTGGTTACCTCCTCACGCAAGGCCGCGGTAAGATATAAAATTGAGTTTGATCGCTTTTTAGAAAAAAATAAAGGTAATCCACTTTTTGATAACGTTGCAGCAATGGTTGCTTTCTCTGGTAAAGTTAATGATGATTATCAAGGGGATGAAAAGGAATATACTGAGCTCAATATGAATCCTACATTAAAGGGGCGTGATATGCGTGATGCCTTTGATACGGATGATTATCAAGTCATGCTTGTTGCTAATAAATTTCAAACAGGCTTTGACCAACCAAAGCTTTGCGCTATGTATGTTGATAAGAAATTAAGTGGTGTTGATGCTGTACAGACATTATCACGCTTAAATCGCACCTATACGGGCAAAGATCATGTTTTTATCTTAGATTTTGTCAATAAAGCTCAAGATATAAAAGAAGCGTTTGAGCCATACTATAAGGCGGCTGAAATCACCGATGTAACTGATGAAAATTTAGTGTATGAGCTTTATGAAAAGCTTGATGAATATGGTATATTTACCACACCTGAAATAAATGCTTATTCGGCAGTATTTTATCAGCACAAAAACCTACAAAATCTAATGAGCGCTGCTATTAAGCCCGCAGCAGATAGATTTAAAGGGCGTTATAGACAGACTATTGAGGCAATCAAGCACGCACAACTTGAGCTTAATCGCGCAAAGGATTCTAATGATGAGATTGCTATCAAAAATGCAAACTCACAGCTAAAAGAAGTCTCAGAAGCCAAAAATTACTTAGATGTGTTTAAAAAATCGTTATCAACCTTTATCAGAATGTACGACTTCTTGTCTCAGGTGCATGATTATAATGATATTGAACTAGAAAAATTCTCAAGTTATGCGCGTGGCTTGTTGCCAAATTTATATACCACTGAACTAGCACCTGAGGTTGATATTGGCGATGTGGTACTTACTAACTACAAGCTAACTAAACAGGCAACCCAAAGCATTGACTTGAAAGGCAGCAAAATAGATGCCATTAACCCAGGTCAAGCTAAAGCACGAGATCAGAAAACTGAAGTTTTGAGCAAAATTATCGATCAATTCAATAAGTTATTTTCGGGGGACTTTAGTGATGAAGATGCTATCAATTTTGTGACCAGTGTTAAAGATAAAGTGAAAAAAGATGAAAAAACCATGGCACAAATTCATGCTAACGATAAACAGCGCGCAATGGAGGGAAGTTTGCCGCAATCAGTAGAAAGAGCTGTTGTAGATAGTCTACGTACTCATACGGATTTAAGCATGCAAGCGCTAGGACAAAAAGAAAAAATGGCATTAATTACTTCTTTGATTGCAGATATGATTTATTCTGAAAAGGCAGACAGTGGGCAACTTACAACTAAGTGATATTCGTGTCATTAATATTAAAAAAGGATGCTGATCATAGATGCTATATCAATGCTGAAATAGTTATTGATCCGACCACCTGTAAATCCTGTAATACTGGCAAGCTGATTAAAAATGGCAGCAAAACAACACTTTATCGTGACATTCCATTACATGGGTTGTTTGTTGGTATTTATCTTAAGCGTAGACGCTATAAATGCAAAGACTGTGGTGCTACCTTATATCAGCACTCGTGTGAGATGCACGAAAAAGCATTGATGACAAATCGATTGCACGAGTATATTTATAAAAATGCGTTCAATAAGACTTTCCAATCTGTTGCGGATGAAATTGGTCTAGATGAGAAAACGGTAAGAAGAATATTTAAAGAATCATTAACGCCAGAAATAAATAGCTACAAACCAATTACACCAACAATACTTGGTATTGATGAGGCACATCTGATTGGAAAAGCTCGATGTGTGATTACAAACGTTAAAGAAAAATGCCTTATTGATATGCTTGTTGATCGCAATAAAGTGGCACTGTCAAAATACATTAGTAACTTACCTGATAGACATAAAATCTCTGTCGTCTCAATTGATATGTGGCGCCCTTACCATAGTGTTGTGAAAGCGCTTTTACCACACGCTGTTGTTGTCATTGATAAATTTCATGTCGTCAAATTAGCACAAGAGGCGCTTGAAAAAGCAAGAAAATCAATTAAGTCTGCCTTATCACACAAAGAGAGAAAACAATTAAAGAATGATCGTTATTTATTATTGAAGCACCAACGTGATTTATCTGAGATGGAAAAAATTATATTATATGACTGGTTTGGTAAATTCCCTCAATTAGAACAGGTTTATGTTCTAAAAGAAGCTTTCTTTTGTATTTTTGAGTTATCAGATAGAAAAAAAGCATTAGCAGCGTATGACACTTGGCTCACTCTTATTGATGATAACGTTAAAGTATTTTATGAGTCAGTGGCAAAAACCGTGAGCAACTGGAAGGATGAAATCTTTAATTACTTTGACTATCAATATACTAATGCCTGTACTGAGGCGATCAATGGTTTGATTAAATTGATCAATAAAAATGGGCGTGGATATTCATTTGATGTTCTAAGAGCAAAAGGAATACTTAGCTTACAGTCACGGAAATACAAAGAACGAAAGACATTTAAAAGATACACTCAGTTTGAGCAAAAATCTCAAGATGTTTAAGAAAATGATCAACAATATTTTGGACAGGATATATCAACCTTATATGCCGCATACAAAAATCATTTGATGAAATCAACTACTTAAGCCGAATAGCCAATTTTCCCACAAGTTAAAAAGGTGTAGTTTACTCTTTTAGAGTGGTTTCTGACACATTAGATGATTCATTGTTTCTTGGTCTATTTGCTATAGTTTGCTTTTCCTCTTTAGGAACATAACTATCTCCCCAGTCACCTGGTTCTCTGACTTCACGACGCGCCATTAAGTCATCTACTTGCATTGAATCAATCGTTTCATATTTCATCAACGCCTCTGCCATAGCATGGAGAATGTCAACGTTCTCACGTAGGATTTTTTCTGCCCTTGCATAATTTTCATCAATCAAGCGACGTACTTCCTCGTCAATATCTAACGCGGTTTTATCTGAGAAATGTTTAGGGCTTTTACTCATACTTTGCCCTAAAAATGGTTGCTGATCATCCTCGTCAAACAAGATTGGTCCCATCTTGTTTGATAACCCCCATTTTGTAACCATGCTTCTAGCAATATTAGTTGCAACTTGAATATCATTTGAAGCTCCAGTTGTCACCTTGTCATAGCCAAAAATAAGCTCTTCTGCAATCCGCCCACCAAAGATGCTCGATAATCGACTAAGTAGTTGTTCACGCGATTGACTGACTTGATCACCATCTGGTAAATACATTGTAACGCCTAATGCGCGTCCTCTAGGGATAATGCTCACTTTATACACAGGATCATGATCTGGCACCAAACGACCAACAATAGCGTGTCCTGCTTCATGATACGCAGTTAAGCGTTTTTGCTCATCACTCATTGCCATAGAACGGCGTTCTGCTCCCATTAAGATTTTGTCTTTCGCCTTTTCAAACTCCTCCATTCCAACAATTTCTTTGTTGGAACGTGCAGCAAAAAGAGCAGCTTCATTGACCAAGTTAGCAAGCTCAGCCCCTGAGAAACCAGGTGTGCCGCGCGCAATCCAATCAACACGCACTTCCTCACCAACTGCTACTTTACGCATATGTACTTTAAGAATCTGCTCACGACCTTTGACACTTGGTAAACCAACCGTTACTTGTCTGTCAAAACGACCAGGACGCAATAACGCAGGATCTAAAACATCAGGACGGTTAGTTGCAGCAATGACAATCACACCTTCATTATCGGCAAAACCGTCCATTTCAACGAGCATTTGGTTTAACGTTTGTTCACGCTCATCGTGTCCACCTCCTAGACCTGCGCCACGATGACGTCCAACAGCATCAATTTCATCAATAAAAATAATACAAGGTGCACGTCTTTTTGCTTGTTCAAACATGTCTCGAACTCGAGATGCGCCAACCCCAACAAACATTTCAACGAAATCGGAACCTGAAATTGAGAAAAACGGAACTTTAGCTTCACCTGCAATCGCACGCGCTAATAGCGTTTTACCTGTACCAGGAGGTCCCACCATTAATACACCTTTAGGAATTTTACCGCCAATTTTTTCGTATTTAGCCGGATTTTTTAAGAAATCCACAATTTCACTGACCTCTTCTTTTGCTTCATCGACACCAGCGACATCAGCAAGTGTAACCTTAATTTGGTCTTCACCTAAAAGCTTGGCCTTACTCTTACCAAATGAAAAAGCTCCACTTTTGCCACCGCCTGCACGCATCATCAGAAAAATAAAGAAACCAGCAATCAATAAAAGTGGTAGCCAATTAAATAAAAATGCCAATAGTAAACTTGGTTTCTCAGGCGCTTTGGCTGAAACCTCCGTATTCTTACTCAGCATTTGATCAACAATGCTTTGATCAAGTAATGGAGCATAAGTTGTAAACTTTTCTCCTGTATCCGTCGTACCGATAAAAGTACGTCCATCAACCATGACTGATTGAATGCTGCCACTATTAAGTTGTTGAATAAAGCTTGAGTACTTCATCGCTGTTGATGAATCTGTCTTAGTACTCATATTGCTAAAAATAAACACTAATCCAATGGCAATAAGCCCCCAGAACAGTGCATTTCGCAAAAATTCATTTTTCTTCATGCAAGTGTAATCCCTATTGATTTAGTCTGTTTTAACCTTTGTAATCTGACCACTTAGGTAGTTCTGACTGCATATTATAATATATCACCCACCTTGTCGCGATGACTTCACAACAAAAATTTGCAATCTCTCTTAATGCCTCAAACCATAGCATATAAAAACTGAACTCTACAATTATAATTCAGCAGATTTACCGAATTGGCATATCACTACACCGAAACAGCTCTAAATCATGCTCCTTAGTCGCCAACTGCTTGGAGGCATCTCTTAATGCGGTGCGCACACCTTCTTCAATAACAGGATGATAAAATGGCATCGTCAAAACTTCATCAACTGTCATCTGATTGGCAATCGCCCATGCCAACAGATGTGCCAAATGCTCTCCTTCAGGAGCTTGTAGTTCTACACCTAACAACTTACCATCTGATTTTCTGGCATAAAGATGCAATAGACCCTGTTCTTTTGATTTAACGATACTGCGCCCTTGCCCTTCAAAGCTAACTTTACCTATGACAAAATCTATATCACTACTGATGATTTCTTGGTAACGCATGCCGACTGTTGCAATATTAGGATCGCTGAATGTAATTGCTAAAGCTACGCGTTTTGTAAAACATTGACTATCTGCACGCACAGCGTTAAAGCCTGCGATCCTACCTTGGTCTGCTGCTTCATGTAATAGCGGACGCTGAGCATTACCATCACCAACTAAATAAATATGTGGTTGCTGCTGTAGTTGATAGGTTGTTTCGCTATAGCGTGGAATGCCTTTATCTAATGACAAGCCCAATACCTCAAGCTTAAGCTGGCTTAAGTTAGGAGTGCGTCCCATTGCTAGTAATGCCTTATCAAATAATTTAATTTTGCCTTCTATTTCAACTTGCAGCTTATCATTGTGATCAATCCCAAGCAGGTTGGCGCCATTAAAAGAAATATTGAGCTGTTCTACATATTTAGATGCCACATATTCCTGAATGACAGGATCACTTAAACCACCTATACTTTTACCTAATCCAACCAACGTCACATCAATACCTAACTTAGCTAAAGCCTGTCCTAATTCAATACCAATAATCCCTAGTCCAATAACCACCATCCTTTCGGGTAAATCTTCAAGTTCGAAAAACTGGTTAGTATCAATAATATGACGGTTAAAAACTTGCCATGATTTTGGTATAATTGGCTTTGATCCCGTTGCTACAATAATTTTTTCTGCTCTTATTTTCAGACCGCTTTCTGTTTGCAAAGTATGGGAATCAACAAAATGTACATATTCATTGATGAGTTTCTCTTGTTGCCATCCTTGCATATCAGTTATAACACCTCGAACAAACCTATCTCTTAATTTACGTACAAATTGCATTACCTGATGATGATCTACTTGTAAATACTCTGCCCCGTAGATTCCCTCACTGGTAAACACTTTCCGACGATCAAAGTCATTTGCCGCTTGAATCAGTACTTTCGATGGCATACAGCCAACACGTGCGCAAGTAGTACCCATATAACCCCCATCAATTACAACATAATCATCCGTTACTTGTGCAACTTGAGCTCTGGCTGAAAGTCCTGCAGTCCCTGCACCAACTATTGCCACTTTTACATTTTTCATGATCTTAACCTTTAATAAACAGTTCTTAATTTGTCACTGATAGTATCAAACCCATAGAACAAATTAAAATATATTATTATTTAATAATTAATATAAAATGCTTATTAACAACTTCTTAATTTTAGAGAACTGATATATCTTGTGATTCTCAAGATTGATCAATGCATGCTAACGCTATTGCTTACAATATTTATCAAAGTCAAATTTATTCACTTCCAAGCCTTTGTTAAAAGCCGAAATTAGCTTAACCGATAAAAAATTACTTTTTCCTGCGATCAAATAATGCGTTTGCATATCAGCAGCAAATGCTTTTGCAAAAAGCATATTTGCAGATTTATCAACGTTTTTCATGTTCTTCATAGCATCATCACCTGCATAAACCGCTATGACTTGCTTGTTTTTTAATTGATTAAAACAATCTTGCATCGTTGGTGTCGTAATACGCATAGCTTTGTTTGCTTCAAACATGCTTTTCATCTGACCATAGGCACCATAACCTTGTGGAATACAAACCTTTTGACCATTAAGCTTGGTAAAGTCAATTAACTTATCTTTTTGTTCAGTTAACGCCCAAATATAGGCTTGCTTAGTATATAAAATATCACTGTACAAATAATCCTTGGCACGCTCTTTTGTGTAACTCCATGGAAACGAAACAACAGCAGATTTTGTATAATTTAAACTTTTTAATGCCACGCTCCATGGTAACCAGCGTATCTCTCCAAGCTCAATACCTTGACTCTTAAATACTTTTGTCACAAAACGTGTCAAGCAACCATTATCTGTTTGCCCCTTATCAATGTAGGGGTAGTAATAATCACCCAAAGCATAATCCACACTGATTTTATTATTTTCTTTTGCATATAGAAGTGTGCTCGTTAGTGTCAATAAAACAAGGGTTGTAGCAATTTTCATAAACAAACTCCATATTTGCATTTTTTACAAAGCTCTTAAAAAATATACGAAACCCCAAACCGAAAACTATTTAATGAGAGTACTTTCGAACTTGAGAATAAATGATCGTATTCTAAATTTAAACCAATTCCATTGGTAAACAAATAACCCACTTCCGCACCAAATCGAGGGGCAACTGTATTCCGTATGCTATTACTTGCTGCTCCAGCTGGGGTAGATTGACTATTTTTGACGTATGCTATACCTGCTTTACCTGTAACGCTAAACCCAGATTGGAACAAATATTTTGCTCTTAGCATTGTATTTATATTCCAGCTCTTATAGTTAACAGAATCTTTTGACACTTTACCATCATAGTTAAAGCCAAATTCAAATCCAGCCAAAAATCCTTTCAAGAAATGCCAATCATAACCTGCCTTCATACCACCGGCAGCTGATATGCCTTTACCATCTATATTTGATGCTCCAACAGTTGCTCCAACGAAGAAACCAGCATACTCATAAGGCAAAATTCTAGGTGAAGGTGGCACAACCGCATAATTAAACTGCTCGGGGAAAGTCAAATCATAAATAAGCTTTTTTGTTTTAGGATTATAAATTTTAATATGACTAGAAGGCTGATTGATTACAACGTATCCTTGTTGCCACAAAATGATCGGTGTATTAGCATCACCTAGTTGATCTACTAAAATAATTGGCATGTTATCATTTGTTACGGTTGGAGGAAAACGAATATATGTCTTCTCATTATCAACAAAAGCAAGGAAAGGCTTATAGGTTGAATCCGATGAAATCGTGTTTACTTGAAAGTTAAACTTAGCTGAGGGCAGTGATACTTCACCTGCAAATACAACAGCTGCACTCATAACAACAAACGTCGATAAAATAACGGTTTTTTTCCACATAAATCTTAAACGTATAATACCAAGCAGTCTCGCAAGTATAGACATAATGCTTTCAAGTTAAAATAAAACTCTGCCAGATTTTACAATGATTATGGATAATTATTTTTTATGGTTTGCAACCTATTGACCTCATGCTTTTTTTTATTACCATTCGATAGTGAGAAAGGGAGATGACCTTTCTTCATTGGTTTAATTTAGTTCAGAAAGGAAAAGCAACATGAAAAGGACAATATACAGCGTCGCAGTATTAATTACATTTAGCACTATTCATTATGCCTATGCGGGGATAGACCACACAGGAATGGTTAACGATAATAGCGATTATCCTGCCTCATATCTTCGAAATCAAAATGCATACCGTCTTCATCAAAATCAAACAGTAACTGGTTACATCAACGATTTCAGAAATATCAATTTTATGGAGTACTACATCAAATTATATCCAGATGCTCTTGAGCCTTTTGCGGTCTTTCACGGTGTAACTTCAGAGCAGGCTAAAGAAGCAGGTCAATATGATTTTGATTTTGGTTCGGTGAAAGGGAATAATTCTCTAATGAGCTTGGATGAATTTAAGGAATTGGTGAAAGAACAAATTTCTACAGATCATCCAGGTTTTTCTCGCTTAATGGCAATGTCACAGGAGGAGTTTCTTAAAAAAGCCGAAATAGCAGATTATATTTTAAATCTTCCAAGCAATAGTGACAGTAATAAGGATAATGTACTGGGAAAGTCTCATAGGACTATTTCTAATCCTTTTAATGAAAATTCTACATGCTAGAAAGTATGCCCAACCTTTTGCGTACTACCCCTACTTATGTTGTGATACATCCCTGGGATATACTTGGAGTAATTGCCTCAATCATCACTAAGAAATCAGCTAACTCATCATTACATGGGTGAAGGTAACGTTATCCTTCTCTAATCAAAATAACTAATTTTACAACAGGCTTTCATACTGAAAACTTATTTACTCTTATAAACTACCTTAATCAAGCTTAAACAGTACAAAGCTGACAAACCAACAATGACATAAACTATTTTTTGCCCTACTGCTGAATTACTAAAAATAGTTGCAATAATATTAAAGTTAAATACCGCAAAAGTGAACCAATTAAAGCCACCAATAATCGTAAGTAACATCAAAACTGTATTTATAAAACGCATACTTTCTCCTTGAGTACTTCTGTTTACAAAAGCTAAATCCAAAACCACTTTGGTTCAAAATTCTAAAGTACCTCTACTCATAAATTCAATTTATTTTTTATATTTTTATAATATTAAGTTCCCGTAAGATGCATTGAATCTAATACTCAAATCAACTATATCTAAAACATTTCAAGGCTTTTGTGCATTATGCAACGCATATAACTAATGATTTACTTAGTAAGTCGTGCAAACAAATCATGTTGATTGGCTTGTATAATCTCAACATTCACAAACAAACCCTTAGAAAGCTGTTTGTTACTGATATTGTCAATAATCACAACGCCATCGACCTCTGGTGCATCATATTGCGTGCGTGCAAGTGCAATACCTTCATCATGACGGATTTCATCAATAATAACTTTTTGTACACTACCAATATGACGTTTAAGACGTTTGGCACTTATTTTAGATTGCACCAACATAAAACGCTCTAAACGCGCTTGCTTTATTTCTTCTGCAACTAGACCTGGTAAATCGTTTGCTTGAGCACCTTCAACCTCCGAATAGCTAAAGCAACCTACGCGATCAAGCTCTGCTTCTTCCAGGAAAGCTAAAAGTTCTTCAAATTCTTGCTCAGTTTCTCCAGGAAAACCAACAATAAAAGTACTACGAATTGTAAGATCAGGACACATTTCACGCCAACGCTTAATGGTAGCAAGTGTATTGGTTGCATTGGCTGGACGCTTCATAAGCTTTAGAATACGTGCTGAGGCATGTTGAAAGGGAATGTCTAAATATGGTGCAATCTTACCTTCTGCCATTAAAGGGATAACTTTATCGACATGAGGATAAGGGTAAACGTAATGCATCCGCACCCATACCCCTAGCGTTGATAGTGCTTGCGCTAAATCAACAAAACGACTTTGATACACTTCATCGTTCCACTTTGCTTGTTCATATTTAATATCCACCCCATAAGCACTGGTATCTTGAGAGATAATTAACAATTCCTTAACACCTGCATTGACTAGGCGTTTTGCTTCCATCATCACATCATCAATCCTACGTGACTTTAGCTTACCACGAATATCTGGAATAATGCAGAAAGTACAACTATTGTTACAACCCTCTGATATCTTTAAATATGCATAATGACGTGGTGTAAGCTTAATCCCCTGTGCTGGCACAAGAGAGGTAAAGGCATGATGTTCAATTGGCAAATGCTTATGCACTGCTTTTATCAAGTTTTCATAATCTTGTGGACCTGAAACACCCAATACATCAGGATATCTTTCTAAAATCATCTCGGACTTTTTGCCAAGACACCCTGTAACCAGCACTTTGCCATTTTCATCCAAAGCCTCTTTAATTGCATCAAGTGATTCCTCAATTGCTGAGTTCAAAAAGCCACATGTATTGACAACAACTAAGTCTGCGTTGGCATAGTCAGCTGCGATTTCATAACCATCTGTTTTAAGCTTGGTAATAATACGTTCAGAATCAACTAAATTTTTAGGGCAGCCTAAGCTCAAAAAACCTACTTTTGGCATATGTAATTGCATATTTAACCTTCTTTAAAAAAATGAGGCGTACAAATAAATGACACCTCGTTTAAGAACTATCTGCGATATTGTAACTGGAATGGATTTTGATCAAAACAAATATTTTTAAAAGAATTACAATTCAGCTCAACAACAAGTACTTTTTCACCAATTTCGACACTGTCAACAACTTGACCTCTATCATCTATAATCGCAGAATTACCATGCGAAAGCATATTTGCATCTTCATGAAAACCACTTTGATTAGCTGCTAAAATCATCGTACTGTTTTCCAATGCACGGGTTTTCAATAACATAGTCCAAGCGTGTACACCCAAATCACTACCCATCGCCGCACTTAATACAAATACATCAGCGCCTTGCCTCTTGAAGTAACGAAAAATTTCTGGACAAAATATGTCATACGTTGTGCTAAGTCCAATGTTCGCAAACGGTGTTTGAACAATTTTGACAAACTCTCCATACTCTTGGTTTTGCAACAACATATGCGTCCATTGAAACACAGCAGGTAACGTAGGTGGTAATTGGTAATATACTTCTATTAAATTTCCCAAGTCATTGTAAACGACCGTAGCCAAATAATATTTTAACTTACTATATTCAGATACGATGGGAATCCCACTGGCAATAATCCAAACGTCATTCTCGCGACTTAATTTTTGAATATAATCCTGTATTCTTCCTTCACCTAAAACCTCCTTATTGATGTCATAATCAGTTGCGTTAACAGAAAAAAGAGTACATCTATCAGGAAAAATAATAAGCTTAGCACCTGCACTTGCTGCACGCTCAACCATGCGCTTCAACGTCAATAAATTAATACCCACTGCCAGACAAGAGCTCATTTGAATTACTGCTGCTTTGACCATAGCATCCTCACTTTATTATCCTTGACTGGTTTGAGTATATAACGTACTCAAATAACAATAAAGAGCGTTCTCCTCACTTATATGCTATTTTAACAGGATATAAGTTTTGTTTAAGAATCTCTGAAAGCTCTATAATATCGGTTGATGAGAAAAGATAAGGCACATAAATTACTTTCGGTGAATCATCAATGAAAAAATATATACTATTTAAGGCGTTGTTAACTTTTATGTACTTGACTAAAAGCAGGTATGGCTATAGTTTTAATGATCTCACCATTTTCAGTTACTATCTGGAGCCTAGCAGGAATAATCTTGTTCATATGAGCATGGTCTCTATAAAACTCCTAAAAATAAACAAAAAATTGACACATTTTACAATAGTCCGATAGCTATAAATCTGCTAATCTGACTGTCGTAGAATTTGATAACAATTTGGAGTTAATCATTCATGAGTCGTTTTGATAATATCAACATGGATAATCTATGGAATGAAGAGCAGGATAATTTCAGCAATGAGCAGTACTATTCGCTTTTGATTGAGCAATATAAGATCTATGTTGAAATGGCAGATCGTGCGAGCTTTCGCCGTATTTCAATTAATCTATTCTTCTTGATTACTAACATCGCTATTGTTGGAATCATGGCACTTGGCATTAGTCGATCAAGCGCTGAGTTGTCGCTTGGGCTATTGGTTTTACCACTATTAGGCTTACTTGCTATTTGCTACTGCTGGTGGCGTGTAGTGCGTTTTTATCGCCATACAGTCAATATTAAAGAACAAGTGATTGGCGCACTTGAGAAGCGTCTGCCATCTAGTCCTATCTTTTCAGCAGAGAGGGTTACTGCTATGCAAAAAGGTTCATTTACACCACTTAAGCGCATTGAAACTTATATGCCTTTTGTTTTTATCTTGCTTTATATTGGTATTTACATTTATCTAGTAGTCGCTTGGAGTTAAAACATGACAGTAACTATCCAATCAAATCAATTAGCTGAGCTGAAATCACGCTATCAAGGTTTTTTAAAACAAAACCTGAAATTAGACATGACGCGTGGCAAACCCTGCCCTCAACAGTTGAGTTTATCAGATGATTTATTACATAACTTAAACCATAAGGATGTTGTGATCGCCCCCGATTACCGTAACTACAGCCCGCCTGATTTACTCACAGGATTACCACAAATGAAAGCGGTATTTGCCAAAGTGCTTAACATTAAACCCGAACAAATTATTATTGGTGGGAACTCGTCTTTGAATTTAATGTATGACACCATTATCAAAGCACTGGTTCACAAGTTACCCAACGAGCAGCAAAGCTGGTCAGAGCAAGGTAAAATCAAGTTTTTATGTCCTACGCCTGGCTATGATCGCCACTTTGCTATTTGTGAGTCTTTTGGCATCGACATGATTTCCGTACCCTTAACAGGTTCAGGTCCTAATATGGACAAGGTTGAAGCACTTGTTAAAGCAGATAAGAACATCAAGGGAATGTGGTGTGTTCCCAAAATATAGCAACCCAACTGGTGAGAGTTATAGCGATGAAGTAATTAAACGTTTAGCTTATATGCAAACCGCTGCCAGTGACTTTAGAATCATGTGGGATAATGCCTATGCCGTTCATCACCTAAATATCGATGATCCTGTAGAAATTTTAAATATCCTTGATGTGTGTGAACAGGCTGGCAACCCTAATCGAGCGTTTATGTTTGCTTCAACCTCTAAGGTTACCTACGCTGGTGCGGGTGTTGCAATTGTTGCAGCTAACAAAGCAAATATCGATTGGCTAATACATCACTTAAAAGTACAAACAATTGGTCACGACAAAATCAACCAACTTCACCATTTAAAACTTCTACCTGATGAGACTGCCTTTATGGTACACATGGCAAAACATGCTGCACTTTTAAAGCCTAAGTTTGATATTGTAAATGAAGTGTTAACGCATGAACTAGGAGCAGCAGGTAAATTTGCCACTTGGGATAAACCTAAAGGTGGTTATTTTATTAGTTTTAACAGTAAACCTGGGCTTGCCAAAAAAATTGTTCAAATGGCACAAGATGCAGGCGTCAAGCTCACCAGTGCAGGAGCTACTTATCCTTATGGCAAAGACCCTATTGATAGCAACATTCGCATTGCACCTTCATTACCGTCTGTAACTGAACTTAAAAAAGCGACTGAAGTTTTGGCTGTTGTCACCAAAATTGCAAGCTTAGAAGCCCTATAAATATCAGCTTTATTTATTGTCAACTATATTTTCCACATCCATATTCATATAGACCTTGAGACTAAGGACAGTTCATTTATTCTCTACATTATACTCGTAGCCTAGTTGTGCCATAACTGCGTAGCTGATACAATGTGTGCGAGGGTGAAAAAAGGAAATTAGCCATGCTAACTGAAAGGGAAACTGAAATACTGCGGCTGACAGCTGAAGGCTTAGGCTGCAAGGAAATTGCAACTAAGCTTTACCTATCGTCACATACAATAGAATGGCACATAAAGAATCTGAAGAGCAAGCTTAACGCTACAACAATCGCTCATGCAGTCAGCATTGCCTATTATCACGGGATCTTGTATATAAACAGAGGACAGAGGACAGAGGACATAAAAATGCTAATCTGATTCGTATCCGTAAGAAAACAAAAAAATTGGAGATTTTGTGAAAAACACCTGAATTCTGGGGCTGTACTTTCTATCCTTAATTCGAGAAAATTTCCTGCGAAAGCCCAAACACTATTACGACAAGTGCACAGTTGTTACAAGGTGATTGCCATCTGACAGGGATGACTTTGGTCGTTTGGAGGCTTTCAAGCTTATAAATCGATTGTAGAACATTAACGTAGAAGGAGTTTACACTATGAAAAACCAATCTTATGCTTCCCAAGAATCCATATTGCATGCTTGTAAAGCGGAGGAAATAAGTCCAAGCGTCAGGAACGTTAAGTATGCACAATGCTCGGCTGAAGAAGTTACTCCAAGGATTAGCAATGTTAAGTATGCACAAATGGATGAACATCGCTTGATATAAAGTTGACGCAAATAAACCTTCAACAACCAGTCTCTATCACACAGGATGATCTGACACAGGAGCACCCTAGACGACATTACTGCAACTAAACAGTATAGTAACGTCGGTGCCCGTGATGATGAAAAGTGAACAAAAAACAACAAATTCAGGAAAAAGACCAGGATCTGGTCGCCATCACTTACTCCGTGCTTATATATTCATATGAAGCACTTGAAATGGATTAAATATTTTGGGATCAAGAAATGAAGCAAGTTGTTACAGAATTACTTGACAATACATTTGTTAATTATGGTTTTGGTAAAAAACCAATGCAATTGGATCTCCCTGCAGGTTTTTTAATCTGTGAGGAAATGGAGCTAGTTAAAGCACTGAAGCGTTACACTGAAATACCAAATATCTTAAAAATAAACAACAAATTAGCTGAGTTCGTCACAGGCATAAACAACTTAAAAACATCCATGCCGATCAACTCATTTGCCATTTCTCACAGCGATTTAAGCCTAGATGATTATCTTAATCGCATCAATACATTAAACCAAGACCAAGAATGGTCTATTGCTTATTTTGGGCTACATGGTGCTTCCGAATACATTTGGGACAATGCGAAACTTTTTATTGACGTACTTAGCGATGCCATTGGTTTTAGACCAGGAGGTCGCGCTGATGTTGACTGTTTTATCGGGCGATATTCTTCTACGCCCAGTGGTATTCACGTAGATGATGCACACAACTTCGGTTTTACCTTTCGCAATGGCAAAACAATGTATACTTGGAATAATAGCAATAAACACCTCCTATGGCTGAAGTCTCCAAATTATGATGCCTACAAGCAAGATGCTATCGCACTTGAAAACACAGTCAATTGTGTTTGTTATTTTCCTCACGATTACTTACATGTAGCGGAAACGAAGGAACAAATTTCAGTTAATCTCAATATATCCTTATGGAATTCAATAGATGAAGCTCAGGAAAGTATTGATTATCTATGCTCTAAGCTGGCAGGTAATCCTATATTTGAAAATCCTGGCAGTTTCTCTGGGCGCGCGCGAATTTCCAAACAAGTGATGACTAATTTTCAATGTCTAACAGACATGGTCATGGATGGCACTTATGAAAAACAACTTGTTTTGAATCATCTTCTGATACAAACAACCAGCGGCATGAAGGTACCACGACCCATTTTCGACACGAAGTTATGTACAATGGAAAGTAACTTTACATGTCGCCCATTTGCAAGCGTACAATGGTACAAACTATCAAATGATGAGTTGGCGATTGGCGCAAACGGACACTGCGTATCATGCACATACGATCCTGATGTTGAGTCATTCCTCCACGAAGTTATTACTGGGCTACATTTTAATGTGAGGAAGTTTAATCAACACAAACAAAGCAAAATTTATGACCTCATTAATTTTTTATACAGGAGTGGGGCCATTGAAACCTGTAATTAATCTGAGCATAGTTTTCCTGACTGGTCTTATTACCGTTTTTGTTGCAAGTTTCGGCGATGAGATCGCAGCATTTACCTTTTCTTTTGCACAGGTGAATCAACAGTCGATGGAAAACCTTTCCTTTTTGATGTCTGCGACTTTAATCGGGAGCCTGTGTGCCGCACCAGTAGCCATGCTACTTTTGCGAAATTTTGAAGTGATGCAGATATTGATTGCCATATTCTGCATAAGCATACTTGCCTTAATTATCAGTGCAAATTTCCCTATAAGCTATGTGTTTTATGCTGCTGCTTTTCTTATGGGAATGGTCAGTGGCATTTTCTGGTCAGTCCTGTCTATCGTTATCCCTAGTTATTTTAAACATGATCGCCTAGCTGATATTAATAAATTCGTGCAATCTATCAGAAATGCTGGCTATATCAGTGCCCCATTTCTAGCGGGCATATTAACCGCTTTTTTCGGGGCAACTTGGAGTTTGGGATTAGTTAGTATTCTTTTTATCGTTGCCATCCCCTGCTCTCTACTATCAGTTGGCAGATTGGCGAAAACGGTCAATATTAAGCCTCATAGTGGCAATCAAGCAGGGAAGAAAATTATTTGGCCACAAGTTTTACGCTTTTTTCAGTTGCCAGGAATGAAAATCACTTTACTGCCATTGATCGTTACGATCTGTACCACCTCAACTTTCAATGTTGCATTTATGTACTTGTTGCTTATCAATCTTCATTACAGCCAGGCTACCTATGGACTTATCGTTTCTGCCATTAGCATTGGCTTGATGATAGGTCCTATTGTGTTGACGTCATGGGCAAAAAAGCACGGCATGGGGTTTGCAGCCTGCATGGCTGCCACTACAGTCGGTTTTTCGGTATGCTTATCGGGCGCTTATCAGTCCATTCCCTGGTTATATGTCGTTCTTCTTATCCTAGGAATGGCCAATGGGCTTCAAAACGTTCTGATGTCTACCTTTGTCATGCAGATTGTCCCTGCTGAAGCGCGCCAACAGCTTATGCCAACTCATATCTTCATTATCCAGGCATCCGTGCTAACTGGCTTTATCATCGCAGGACAAGTTCCTGTGGCATCAGCAAGACTGCTGCTTATTATTGCGGGCATTATTGCCATCAGTGCTGGACTGATTGGTGCTGCAGGTAATCTGGTCTTATATAAAAAAGAGGAGCTACCCTACCAATGAATTGCAATCTATCTCAATTAGAACCATTATTCTGCAAACACACAGGCGCCTACCCTGCACTTGTTGCTGAGTTCTGCATAAATTCTCTCAACGACATGCCAAAATCGATTTACAAAATAGTAAAGGCACGTAAGCCTGAGTTATTAGATCAAAACCCATGGCTTGAAGCATATCATGGAGTTTTAAAGCCAAGGCTTCACCGTAATGCTAAACTCTATCATGGTGCACGCTCTATTCTAAGACGAGATGTCCAGTCAACTTCTCTTGTCATTAATAGCCAAGCTGGTTTTTTTGCTGAATTAGATGGACTGTCAGAAAACAATATAGAAGCCCTCCGAACTTACCAGGCATTATCTGATTTTAAGGATACATCTCTGGCAATTTGTTTGCTTCGTTACAAGCTTTTTGAAATAAACGACATAGACGATCTGCACGGTCCAAACAATGATTGCATATACAAGTTGGAACACGGCAGTGAGTTGATTGATGCTAATAATCGCTACATTATTCGGAATAAGTTATCTGGCGTAGCTTTTTTTATTGATTATGCGCTAACGGGCTTGCTAATGAAATACCACCACCTTCATGTATACCCCCAAGATGCTCAATATACGGTATGTGCGAACCTTTGCGCACATGGCATTTTAAGAAGGATAGCAAAATAGAATAATGAGAGAAAAAACGATGGAACTAATAAGACCAGGCATGGGGACAGAAAACGCTTTGGAGATTATCGCTGTGATGATCAAAATGGCAAGACCGCTATCTATCCTTGAAGTGGGAGCAGGTGATTCAACCGTAGCAATTGCCGATGCCATAGTAGCAGCCAAGGCAGAATATCTTGCTGATAAAGAGCTTGTCCATAATACAGAATGGGCAGAAAGGAGCGAGTTACTGATCCCTCATGCAGCAACTTCTGTATATGAACCGAAATTTATTTCTATTGATAATTTCTCAGCACCTGGATGCTCCGCTGCTCAAGCATGGAATACACTCAACACAGCAAAATATGCAGCCTTGTCAGTAAAGACGATAAACTGTGATTTCCACAATCTTTCCCTCCAGTTTTTTGACGACAATCTATTTGACTTTATTTGGTTAGATGCGGGAAGCCTCGTTGATGATATAAGATTCATCGGAAAACTATGGTCGCGTTTAGCAGCAGGAGGCTTCATGGTCTTCCATGACCCATATTTCACTGTGCCTGTACAAGAACAAACAACACAGCACCAGAAATTGGCCATGATACGCACACCATTATGGGAATTTATCAATAAAAGCGATATAAAGCACGTGGATATTTTGAGCATTCCTGAAATGCATAAATATAGGCAAACTGGTCTAGGGATAATAAGAAAACACCATCAGTGGGAAGAAAACAGACGGGAACTATTTCAAGAGGAGATGAGTACTATTGGCTTGGCACCAGTAAGGTTCCGAGCAACAAGCCTATTGTCCGAAACACTTGAACAACGAAATGAACTCACACGCCAACTAATGCTGTTAAAAAATCAAAGTATCCGTTCTGTTTATTGTGCGGTAGCACTAGGGATAAGCGAGCTGAGCGAGATTCAACGTACAGTGAAATTAGACAAAGAAAAAGTACTCCGCCTGTTAGCAAAACTCATGGATGCCCAGATGATTAGGTTGCAAGATGGCGGTTATTTTGAAAATCCGCAGTTATGGGAAACGCTTGTACACACAAGTGCAAACGACAGAATGTTTAACGAATTCAGCGACACCAAGCTAGAAGAAGCAAAATACCTTGATTTAATTGTTTCTTATCTGCAACCGCAAAAAACATATAATGAACATGAGATATCCAGCTATTGCGCATGTTTCACCGATGATTTTGCCCGTTTACGCCGAAAGTTAGTGGATAGCAAAAGGCTAATTAGGAAAGATGGCATTTACCAGCGTATATAGCCTTATGCTCAGGAACGTGATGCACTGTGATGAAGTCTGACTAAATATAATACAAACCATTCAAAGAGCCATTAGTTATTTTTCTCTGTACACGAAGAAAAAATTGCAAAATGCCGCTAGGAGTATTTCAGAAATGGCTAGTTGTTGAGATAGTTACTAATAGAGCAGGGATTAGAGAGATGATAAACATTGTGCACTCAGCTGAGCTAGATCCTTTTGGTAAACCACATCCATTGCCATATCTAAACTGTGTAAAGGCTATTGTAGATATTTGTACAGTTTTTGAAGACTCAGTTACAGGAGCTCTTTCTGGGAAGGCAGCAGGAATGGAGGTTATTGTTGTCCCTAAGAATAAAAATTATGTAGAACACAAATTTTCATTTTGAGACGCCATTTTAACTTAGATCTTTTAACTTTTACAAGAGTGAATGTCAAAGATTGTGTATGGAGCAATTTAAGTGGTATTTCTTCTACTGTCAAAAACAAGAGTGAGTCCGAATATATTCAATATTTTTACTAATAAGCAATGACTGCAACACCATGACAAGCTTATCAAATTGCCAAGCAATTTTAGCATAAGTGGACTGACAAGATGAACGCAGCTTTTCGTAATAACGAGCAAGTTCACTACTTGCAAACTTACCAATATCACTGTAATAGCAACTGGATAAACCAAACTTTTCCGCGCGTTTAGGATACCAACCTGCATAAATTAATGAACAATCTAAAATCTCTTCTAATTTACGCATATTATTTTCATTTAAGTCACTTAATAACGCATGAGCAAATACAATTTCTTTTAATTCAATATTATCGATATTGCGAAGCAAAGCATAGACCATAAATGCTTCCAGATCATGATCCAAGGTAATACCCGTCATATTTTGTCCATCAACGATCAATTGATAAAATGCCTCAGTAGAAGTTTTTGGAACTAGCATAAGCGTTACCCCTCAAGAAGTTTATTATTTGTACTTATATTATAGATCAAGAAGAACAGATCAGATTTATTTTCCATAACGTATTTTCAGCATTTCATAAGCGGCTCTGATACCCATTGCCTCACCACCTTGTGGTCGTCCTGGCATACTTGAAATATTCCACGCCATTAAATCAAAATGTAACCACGGCGTATTATACTCAATAAAAGACTCTAAAAATAAAGCCGCACTAATACTGCCAGCATAAGGTGCAGAAGCACAGTTTTTAATATCTGCCACATGACTATCCAGTAACTTTTTGTAAGGTTTAAACAATGGCATACGCCAAACTGGATCTTGTATTTTTTGTGCCGCATGCTCTAACAATTGAGAAATCTCATCGTTATTACTAAAGAATGCTGCTATTTCAGTGCCAACAGCAACTCGTGCAGCCCCTGTTAAAGTTGCAAAATCCATGATTAAATCTGGTTTCATCCTTGATGCTTCTGTTAACGCATCAGCTAAAATTACTCTCCCTTCTGCATCCGTATTACTAATTTCAACCGTACTATCATTGTACATTGTGATGATATCACTTGGACGATAGGCATTGCCACTGATAGCATTTTCCACCGCCGGAATAAATACCGTTAATCTTATTGGCAAGGGCGTATCCATAATTAACCGCGCAAGACCCAAGACTTGAGCCGCGCCTCCCATGTCCTTGTGCATCAAAAGCATACCACTTGCTTGCTTAATATCCAATCCTCCTGTATCAAAGGCAACACCTTTACCAACAAGCACAATATGTGGATGTTCTTTTTTACCCCAATCTAAACGAACTAAGCGTGGCGCACGAACACTAGCGCGCCCAACTGTGTGAATACCACGGTAACCTTTTTCGTAAAGCTCATCACCAATAATTTGGGAAAATTCAGCCGAAAAAGTTTGTGCAAGCTTTTGTGCTTGATGTGATATCTCTTCTGGTCCCATGTCTTGGGCAGGAATATTAATCATATCGCGCACAAGATAAATTGCTCTTAAAGCTTTCTCCACTTCAGCATATTTCTTTGGCAAATATAATTTAATCGAATGGGTTTTCTTTTGTGTTTTATAATTTAAAAATTGATAACAACCTAGACCAAAAGCTAAATAAGGTAGTTCTGATTCTAATACTGAATATGGATCAATAAGTTCATAATCGTGATGTGGTAAATCTTTAGCTAAGTTTCCCAATGCCCACATATCATTTGGATTAATTGTGATAATTGCTTGTTTTAATTTGCCATGTATATCAAAAAAAGTAGCTGTTTTGCCTGAGCCTGGAATAAAACCTTGTCCAGCCAATATATTTTGAATAGACTTATCCGCATGCTGCTCTACCCATTTGTGATACTTTTCAATTGGAATAACAATTAACTCAATTGCCTGTGGACGATGTGTTTTATAAAAGCAAGAAAATGCCATATCAAAAGCCTCATTTTTAATTATTTTAAAATCACGGATATGTTACTAGATTGGAAAAATTTTAGCAGCGCTATTGAAGCAAATTATGATTTAAGCCATGAATTAAAAATTTGAACGTCTTTTTCAGACAAGGTGCCTGCATCCAATTTTAACTGCAACACCTCAGTAATATATTTATATTTAGCGCTTGCAAGTAAAGATGCACTTTCATAAAACTTTTGTAGCTGATCCAATACCTCAGTAATGGTTGAGCTACCAACTTTAAATCTTGCTTGATATTGTTTATAAGCTGCTTCTGCGGCAAGAACTGACTGCTCTAATGCTTGAATTTGCCTTGCGGTTGAAACCACAGTATAAAAGTCTGTTTCTATGTTTTGTTTAATCGTACGCTTTTGATTTAAGGTCGTAAACTCTGCTGCCTGATAGTTAAATGCTGCCTGTTTTTTTGTCGCATAATCACTACCACCATTTAAAATATTCCAAGTTAAGGTCACACCAATGTACCCATTTTTATAATTCCCTATTGGTACTCCTGCTGCACCTGTGGCAAAATTGCTACCTGAGTTATCATTGATAGAATAGTTAGCAACTAAGCTTACGTTCGGTAAGAAATTACCATTTGATGCAGCTAGTGTTTCTTGTGCTGCATTTTGAGTATATACCTGAGCTTTCAAAATAGGATTATTAGTTTGTGCCTTTTGTATCCATTTATTTATATCATTAGGTTGAGGATTACTAAAATGCAATTTTTCTTGCAAGTCTGCCAAATTCTTATTTTCACCTCCTGTGTATTGATATAAAGCAAAATAGGTCGTTTGTACATTATTGTCAGCAGCTTTCAAAGATGCGAGCACATTATAATAATTAGATTCTGCTACTTTGACATCAACACTAGTAGATATCCCAACTTTGAGTTTTAATTTGGCTTGTTCAAGTGCACTTTCGACAGCTTTAAGCTTAGCCTGCAAAAAATGAACCTGCTCTTTTGCATTTAAAACGTTAAAATATGCTGTTGCTACATCCAAGATAAATTGCTGTTTCTGTGCATTATACGTTTCTTCTACACTATATGAGATTTGTTTCGCTGCTTGATATTTCTGATAAGAACTATAATCAAATAGCATTTGGGTCAATGTAATACCTACATTATAATTACGATAACTTCCACTTTGAGTTGTTTGATCTTTTCTGATCAATGTCGCTCCCGTTGCTAATCCTAAATTGGGTAACAATTTACCAAGACTCACACTTTGCTGTGCTCTTGTTGACTCCATGGTGTATAGATTCGCTTTATACTGTGGTGAGTTATTTAATGCTTGTTGATATATTTCAGATAGATTCTCAGCATTTGTAGTTTGAGCCTGCAATGCTGATATACTTAGCAATCCAACAAACATTCCTAAAAGTACTTTTATGTTAAAGGTCATACCTTTTTTCCTAGTTCATATTAATTTTTATCATGATTAATTAAATATGGTCAATATTATAGCCGTTCTTTTACCCATCCGTGTACTGATGTCATGGCAGATGGTAAATTTTGTGGATTATTACCACCTGCTTGCGCCATATCAGGACGCCCGCCACCTTTTCCATCCACTTGGTTAGCTATGAAATTTATCAACTCACTTGCTTTGATTTTATCAGTAATTGACTTACTAACACCTACAGCAATTTGTGCCTTGCCCTCACTTTCAGTTGATAGAACTACCACAACTTTAGATTTTTGTGCTTTATATTGATCAACTTTTTCTCTAAGTATCCCCATATCAACGTTTGGCAATAGTGCGGATATTAAAGTCACATCCGCAATCTGTTGTTCTCTAACTTCTATATCACTACCTCCAGCAAGCTGCTGTTTTAAAGTTTTGATTGTTTTATCGTGTATTTTGAGTTGTTGTTGTAACTTTAGAAGCTTATCTAATACATTATCATCGCTTGATTTTAAAAGCTCGTGAATCGTAGCCAATACTTCCTCCTGCGCTTCTACATATTGCTCGGCAAATTGACCCGTAACGCCCTCAATACGACGCACCCCAGCTGCAATCCCTGATTCAGCGACAATTTTAAATAAACCAATATCCCCTGTTTGTGTAACGTGCGTGCCACCACAAAGTTCAATAGAAAAATTACCCACTCGAAGTACACGGACAATGTCACCATATTTTTCACCAAATAAAGCCATCGCACCCATATTTTGTGCTATGGCAGGCGTCGTTTCGATTGTTTCTACCGCAATATTCTGACGAATAACAGCATTAACTAAATGCTCAACATCCCTTAATTGCTTCACTGTCACTGCTGATGGATTTGAAAAGTCAAACCTAAACTTACTTGCCTCAACCAATGAGCCTTTTTGCTCAACGTGAGTACCAATTACCTCTCTTAACGCCGCATGCAATAAATGTGTTGCCGTATGATGTGCTGCAATTGTGATACGAGTCTTATCAATTTGTGCTGTAACCTCATCTTCCACATTAAAGTTACCTTTAATAACACGTCCAATATGCAAGTACGCCTCACCTGACTTCTGTACATCTTCTACTTGAAACACACTACCTAAAGCATTAATAACACCTTTATCAGCAACTTGCCCCCCTGATTCTGCATAAAATGGTGTTTGGTCCAATATAATTACACCATTTTGTCCTTCTGATAAGCACATAACTTTTTTCGTATCGTGATAAATTTCATTAATAGTGGCATCTGAAACAATGACAGAATAACCAACAAACCTGGTTTTCACTTGACTTTTGATCATCTGGTTATAATCCACATCAAACTTACTGGCAGATTTAGCACGCTCTTTTTGTGCTTCCATACAAGTTAAGAAACCTTGTTCATCAACGCTTAAATTGCGCTCGCGTGCAATATCTGCTGTTAAATCAAGTGGGAAACCATAGGTGTCATAAAGCCTAAAAGCGATATCTCCGGGTATGATAGAGTCAGTAAGGTTGCTGATACTTTCTTCTAATATTTTCATACCATTACTAAGTGTTTTTTCAAACTGTTGTTCTTCTTTTTTAAGTGCTTCTTTAATCGATGCTTGCTTTAACTTTAAGTCGGGATAAGCATCTGCCATCACTTCTACTAAGGTAGAAACGAGTTTATAAAAAAACGTCTCTACTGCCCCAAGCTTATGACCATGACGAATAGCACGCCTAATAATGCGTCTTAATACATAACCACGACCTTCATTTGACGGTAATACACCATCTGCAATCAAAAAAGCACAAGCACGAATATGATCAGCCAATACCTTTAATGAAGGATTATTGAAATCGTCACTATTTGTTATTCTCGCTGCTGCATCGATAAGTTTTTGGAACAAATCAATTTCGTAATTGCTATGCACATGCTGTAAAACAGCAGCAATTCTTTCTAACCCCATACCAGTATCCACCGATGGATTAGGTAATTTCTCTAAGGTGCCATCCAAAAGTCGGTTATATTGCATAAAAACCAAGTTCCAGATCTCAATATAACGATCACCATCTTCTTCAAGGGTGCCAGGAGGACCACCTACAACTTCCTCACCATGATCATAAAAAATTTCTGTACACGGTCCACAAGGTCCTGTATCACCCATAGACCAAAAATTATCTTTTGCTCCTATGCGTGATAAACGCTGTGAGTCAATACCAACTTCTTTTAACCAAATCTCCTCAGCTTCTTTATCCTCTTCAAAAACAGTTACCCATAACCTATTTTGAGGTAATTTTAAAACTACCGTTAAATACTCCCAAGCAAAAAAAATAGCATCACGCTTAAAATAATCACCAAAACTAAAGTTCCCTAGCATTTCAAAGAAAGTATGGTGACGCGCTGTATAGCCTACATTTTCTAAGTCGTTATGCTTACCACCAGCCCGAAGACATTTCTGAGCTGTTACGGCTCGGCTATACCCTCTTTTATCTACGCCTAAAAATACATCTTTAAATTGCACCATCCCAGCATTAGTAAATAAAAGTGTTTCATCATTGGTTGGCACTAATGATGAACTTGCAATTGGTTCATGTCCTTTAGCCTTAAAGAACTCAATAAAAGATCGCCTAATTTCATTTGTTGTAATCATGGTAGCTCACTTTGGAAAATACTATTTTAAATCATCGAGTAGTTTACTATGAACTAAGTGAAGTCAAAAGTGATTAGCGCCATTTTTATTTCGTCAACTTTGCTTCATGAATGACTTATCTTTTATGACTTATCTTTTTTCGATATCGGTAACATCAGCTGGCTTAAATGAAAGGTTTTATTGCCTAGAATAACCTGGTTATAAACCACGAGATTTCGAAGGATATTTTTCACATATTGCCGCGTCTCACCAAACGGCATGATCTCAATCCACTGATCCGCATTCATTGTGTGTTCTGGTAGCCAATTTGCAACATTTCCTTGTCCAGCATTATACGCAGCCATCCCCAGCACCAGTTTGCCATTAAAAAGCTTATCCATAAAATTTAAATTAGCCGCACCCAGAATAATTACTTTATTGGGTTGATATAAGTCACCGTCTTTATAATCTAAACGATATTTCTTTGCTAAAAATTCGGCTGTAGAAGGTAACAACTGCATTAAACCTGTGGCACTTGCTGATGATATGCCATGCACGCGAAAGGCTGACTCTTGGCGCATCATCGCGATAATAACATCTGGCTGTATCTCAAAGTCCTTTGCTGCCTTTTTTACATCTGACCAAAAAGCCAATGGATATAACCCTACTAAATCATTCACGGCACCAGAATTGCCATAAGCACTAACCGAAATTTGGTAAATCTTGTCATCATGGGCAAGTTTAGCAATTGCCAATAACTCTTCACGTGTAAAACTATTCATGCTCCAGCGCCATAGTGAATAAGATAAACCATACTCTCCTATCTGATATAAATCAAAAACTTGCTGTACAGTAAGATTGTTTTTCATATTTTTAATTACATCAAGGGCAACAATTGCATTCTCATTAGTAAGTACATAGGGAAGTTTCAATACATCTGCTGATAAAAATCCATAGTAGCTTAATTGTTTTGCAAGCTCAGTAAATATAGGCTTAGCTTTATCCATTTGCTTTAATGCTGCCAAGCTTTTTGCCTGCCAATAACGCCATTCATCAGCACTTTTCAAGTCAGTAGGTAGCTCATCATACCATTTTAAATACAGCTTATAATCCTGCCAATATAAAGCCGTACGTAAACGCCACTGCCACAGCAAACTTGATGCATATTCGCTTTCAACTAGCTTAAGCCATGTCAATGCTTCTTTATGATGACTTCTCGCAAAATCAATTGCGATTTCAGCATTAATGAGATTAATCGTTTTATCATCTAATAAACTTTTCTGCTTAAAGTCTTGCCAAAATGATGCAGCATAATACACATCTTTAGCAGACAAGTTGTCCATTACACTCACAATTGCAGATGAAAAGCCATTAATCTGATGGTACTCTTCTACCCAATCAATCATAAATTTTTTAGGGTTTTGCGATGCTTTTAACCATAAACCATAAAAACCTTGGAGAGTTTTATTGTTAGTTTTATTTATCCATTTTAAGGCTTGGTCAACATAACCTGTAGTAGCAAGTGCATAAGTTTTTAAGCGAATCTCTCTTTCACTTGGCATAATCTTATTCTGCCAGATAGTTTCGAAATCATTACATGCTTTAGGCAAACGTACGCGTGACAACCAAAGTTTGGTAAAATCTGCCAAAGCTGCTTCTTGCTCTCCAGTTGCATACTTAGCCTGAATAGCATAACACTGACCATTTACACCCAAGTTCCCTTCATAATATTGCAGAAAACGTGACCAACTTTGTTTACTGATATAATAGTTAGCCAGATCTTTTCTTAATTCTGCTGCCCAGAAGCTGCCTTGATTCACTTTTAAAAAGTCTTCTATTGTCTGATCTTTAAACTGCTCTGGATCAGATAAAATTTCTTGATATTGCAAATAAGTATATAATGGCGTTTTCGTTAGTTTTGCTTTGACTTGATAATAGGCTTTATAATTTTTTTTCGATAGTAAATCTTTAGCTTTATAATACTCGGCAATTTCTGCCTTATCCATTCCATAACTAAAGGAAAATGTTGTTAATGCCAAACCTAAAAACGCCAAAAGTATCAATCGCATACCTTTAATCCATCTTATTAAATGTAAAAACGTTTATCATTTAATAAAAAATATGGTGCAAACTCAACCTGATTAGGTAATTTATAGTCACTAAATTTATACATACACCTATACACTAATATTTGATTTTTTATGCTCTTGGTAGAGTCACCCCTGTCTGCCCTTGATATTTTCCTCCTCGATCCTTGTATGAGGTTTCACAAACTTCATCTTGATTTAGCGTATTCAGTTAGGAATAAATGCCCTCAAAAAAGCAAGACACATTAGGTAGGAGCTCTTACAAACTATTTTTCCAATCTTTTGTTTTGATATATTACCAATAATATCATTTCTAAAAATTCATAAGAAAATAAAAAATATACAAAATTTAACTTTTTTAAATGTTTTATATTGACACATAACCGTTTTTTTTATAGTTATCATTGACAGTATTAACTCTCTCAAACAACCACAATAAAAAGGAGGATATAATATGGATTATGAAGTATTCCATGATTTTGTAAGTACATTGCTAAGGTCTACACTACCCCAAAACTTGCAGGCAATTTTAACTATGGAGCAAACATTTATTGCCTATGAAAGCACAACCATAAATTATGCAGATCACGGCTGGGATACTTTTATTCCTCCTAGAAGTCAAGAGGGAAATGCAATATGAAACAAGCTCTGATTATAGGTGGAACGAAAGGTCTTGGTAAGTTTCTTGCAGATGGTTTTTTTGAAAATGAGCATACAATAACCGTAATAGGACGAACTATAAATAAAAGTGCCCCATACCATTCAATTGCAACTGATCTTACACATCGTAACTGCCATCTAGAAATCTTAAAGCAAGTTGAAGGTAAGAAATATCGTTTGCTTATCCATTGCGCTTCCGCATGGGGAGAGTCAGTCATGCCTAACCAGGACAGCCTACACAATTTCTTTAATATTTCTCTGTTTAGCTTTTCCTCCATACTATCCACTTTAATCAAAAGTAAACACCTAACACATGATGCAAAAGTCATTACAATAGGCTCAACCGCCGTCTATAGATCAAAAGAACACTTTAACCCTTGTTACGTGCTTGCTAAACAAGCTTTACAAAGTTTTACTAAAATATTGCAAGATTTATATAAAAACACTGATTACAAATTTTCTCATATTGTATTGGGATCATTAGCAGAAAATAAGATAAGTTACAATGACGTATTTAATACCATTTTGTATTTGGACTCGTTATCTAAAAACTGCTATCCAACAGAAATTGTTTTAAAATCCGAGAATGAGTTATGACACGTACAACCTCCATATCTAGACTTTATTCAAAACACCCCGATATTTATGATGTCATCGCACAAGATAGAAATTTTTATGGTCAAATCATAGATTTAAAAACCTACTTGCAGTTAGAAAGTTTTTATACACTAGAGCTTTGCGCAGGACATGCACGACATAGTCTGGCTCTGTATACAATTAAAAATGATCCTAAAGCCATCGCCTGCATTGATAGCAGTCAAGCAATGCATGACTACGCTGTCAATAAAGTCTATATTGGAGACCATGGATTCGATGAGGTTATTCCACCATTAAGTGAATACCATGCCTATGTAAATAATATAAATATGGATGTAACTGAGTGAAAATTCTCTTAAGTGAGTCTCAATTAACGGTAAGTTATTACCTGTTCTTTTCATTTTATAGATTTATCATCACGATGAAGTTTCCGATTTTAACCCTGTTTTTATTAGATATTGGTTTTTCTATTGTAAGTATTGGTGTTGGTTATTCCATTATGTCAATAACAACCATATTAGGCATACTTCCATTGAGCATACTAGCTGATATGTCTAACCGTAAACTAATATTTGTCTTTGGCTTAATAATAGAAGCTTTCTCTGCATTGTTGTTTGCATTAAGTGACACTCTATCATTGATGTATGTGGCATTTGTTTTTTGGGGTCTAGGGATGGCAACGTTTTCAGGTGTGCTGCAAGGATGGTATGTTAATAGTATTCATAAATTACAATATTCTATCAGCAAAACTAAGGTTTTTAGCAAAACACAATCTCTGTCAAATTTTGCAACATTTTTAGGGATTGTTTTTAGTGCATTCATGACTCAACTTTATGGATACGCTTATACGTTCAAATTAATATTTGTGCTTTTATTATTTTACACCGTCACTATATTTTTGGTCATTGATGGTAAATCATTAAAGTCCCATGATGCTAATTTTTCATTTTTTAGGCATATATATTTTTTTCGTGATAGAAAGTTTTTAATGGTTTTGATTTTTTTTGCAATATTAGGTTTTATCTATAACGGTTATGCGGTTATTTGGATGCCTGTATTTCAGAATATACTTGGTGACACAATGCATTACTCATTGCTTGTTAATTCCAGCATTTATGGCTTGATCTACTTGCTAAGCGGATTGTGCGTTATTTGGTTGTATCGCTACATTGAGCTAATATCAAATAACCTGATGTGGCAAGTGGTTGTATTGCGATGGTTATTTTCAATTAGCTTTATTATGATGGGTTTTTTTGTGTCTAATATAGTTGTATTTGCTATTATGACATTGAGTATGTTCGTTTTTGGTGATCTTGAATATGGACCGTTAGGTGAGCTAAACAATACCCTATTCAAAGATAGTAATCGTATTTTTGGTTTATCATCTTTAGCAGCTGGTGAAAGAGTATTAGCTAGTTTTGGTGGGTTTAATATCACGTTAATTTATAAATATTTTGGTGTTGGCAATACGCTAATTTTTATCGGGGTATTGTCTTTTGTATCAACGTTAACATTATTATGGGTGAGAAATGAATAGTATTAATAACTTTTATGAAAGCATGCCGGAAATATACGATACTATTCCCCAAGATTGGGACTTTCGTGGTCAAATCCTGAATCTAAAAAACTACTTACAAATAGATAAAATTCATATGTTAGAGCTTTGTGCAGGACCTGCAAGGCATAGTCTGGCTCTGCATACAATTAAAAATGATCCTAAAGCCATCGCTTGCATTGATAGTAGTCAAGCAATGCATGACTACGCTGTCAATAAAGTAGGGATTCCTGAGTGCATATTTCTCTTATTTCTACAACTTCAACAGAAGAATTAACATACTCTTCGAATGAATATATTCATACTTTTGAAGACATAACATTTATATGCGATTTATTATCTCTCTCATGCAAACAAATTCCACATGTTTTTTTGCCTCACTTTAACCACTCAGAAAACATTAATTATCGTATTATATTTCACAAAAGTCAGTCAAAACAAACATACAAACTGGCAGGTTATCTTTTGGCTGCGTATATTGTTTTTACTTTCTTTTCTAGTATTAGGTTACACGCAACACTCTTATATTCTTGCTATCAGCATCTTTATATTACTTTATTTAACCAGTTTTCTGGAAGCCCCTATCATACAATATGTTCTAAACCAATCCATTAATAATGAGTTTAGAGCAACTTTACTTTCACTTGAAATGACTACACGTAGAGTGTTCTCTGCCATAGGAGTATTACTATGTTTTTGGCAACGTCACCCCTGTTTGCCCTTGATATTTTCCTCCTCGATCCTTGTATGAGGTTTCACAAACTTCATCTGACTGATAAAACAACATTTGTGCTACACCCTCATTAGCGTAAATTTTAGCAGGTAAGGGCGTGGTATTTGAAAACTCAAGGGTTACATGCCCTTCCCACTCAGGCTCAAGCGGAGTCACATTCACAATAATGCCACAACGTGCATAGGTTGATTTGCCTAAACACACGACTAAAGTATCGCGTGGAATCTTAAAATATTCCACCGTGCGCGCCAGAGCAAACGAATTAGGCGGGATGATGCAGACATCACCCACAAAATCGACAAAGTTATTGTGATCAAAATCCTTAGGGTCAACAATCGTGGAGTTGATATTGGTGAAAATCTTAAACTCATTGGCGCATCGCACATCATAGCCATAACTTGAAGTTCCAAAAGAGACTATTCTCCCCTGCTCATTATGGCGTACTTGTCCGGACTCAAATGGTGAAATCATCTCATGTTCTTTTGCCATTGTGCGTATCCATTTATCGGATTTTATACTCATTTTTTCTCCTCGCTTATGCTTCAAGGTATTTTGTTAAAACTGATTTTTTTTCTTGTTCAGCGTTTGCAATGGACTCTTGTTGTTCCTTGATTTCTATTTCCAGCTTTTCAAGCTCTCTGCTAATATTATCAGGATTTCTCGGATAACTAACTTTTATATCAAGAAAATCTTTTACCTTTACTCTGGGCAAATTGACCCCGCTCATCTTCTTTGAAACCTCACGCACGAACTCGGCTGACAATAAAACTCGTTGAAGTAATACAGGGTACTCACAATCAAGGACTATAATATCGGTGGAGCACACACCATCAAAATGTGGGATGACTACTTTATTTAGATATGGTCTAAGCTTGCCATAAAGCACTTGACCTGCTTTAAAAGCGTTTTTTGTGCTTTTAATTGAGCTGCCTACGCTTGGTTCCCAATTCGTGATTCTTCCTGTGTTACTTTCAAGGTGCTCCAAGCCTAAATAATTGAAAATTTTATTAGGCTTATTTATCGGATCAACTTTGTCAGTGCATAAGTGGGTAAGCTCAGAAATTTTCCGCATTTCAGTATCTTTGTCAATCAGTATAGCTATTAGCTCATTGTTCTTCTCAATGAGCTTGTATGTATTTTCTACTCTAGCATCAATCACTTCTATCTCAGCAATAATTTTTTGCTGAATGGTCAGTGGAGGGACTGGGATTTTAATCGACAATACATTTTTTTTGTTTAATCCTCCTTGAGCTTGACCTGTAATGTTTGATTTTAATAAGTTCTGACCATTGCTACTATATAGAAAATGAAATAAGTAATTTTGCAGTAACTTATTCTCATCACTTTGTAATACAAACACGTGTTCATTAACCATTGCATGTTGATAGTTAAAATCATTAGGTACTAAAGCAACTTTTCCTGTAAGCGCCCCATCTTTACAAATTAAAATATCATTATTTGTTATCTTACCTTTATTTGAATTTTCATAAAATTCTTGAGGTACAAATTTTACCTCGTCTAGTTTTAATTTTCCGTCAGTTCCAATATGCTCACCCCCAAAACTTGGAATACCCTCTGAGAATCTATCTACCCCACCCACAGGTCTATTTCCGCTTTCTAATTTAGTTAAAAGTGAATGTAAGGGTATTTGCGGATATTTTATCTGAAGAATAATGGGATTTGCATTAAAAGAAGAAATTCGTTTATCAAACTCCACTTTCTCAAAATTAATACAATCGCGAAGCGTAACCAAAGAAATCGTCTCAGTAAGACTCTTATCTATTGATAGACTTTCATCTAGAAAATTTTTATAGATGTAGCTGTTTACTTTTTTCGGATTTAACTGATTGATAGCATCAAACAGTAAGGTGTCACCCATAAAAGAAATACCTTTATAGCCTCTGCGCTCACTGAACTTGTAACCTAGAAATTGCTCCTGTTCTTTGCTGCTAGTCCCCGTTTTTATAAGCAGCGTTTTCTGAGGTATCGCTTTCTTCTTATAGTGTTTTACCCTTTTGATCAGCTCATTACCTTCGGTATCTATCGTTTTGATTTCCTCAACTTCGTAAGGGGAGTCATCATCATTTAATACCAGCTGCCGATGAGTGAGTAAAAAATAGAAGAATTTTTCGCTTTCTATTTCCAAGACAAAATCAAAAAACAGCGTGTGAAGCCGCTGTACTTGTTTTTCTCCGGATAAATTTAAAAAGGTTGACTTCTTTTTTAGGTTTTTAACTTCAGTCAGTTCATCAAACCAAGCTTGGTAATTTTTGTAAAATTCGCTCCTGCTGACACTCTCATTGGGTGAGCGAGTGATGAAACTTTGATAGTCCAGCATCTTTAAGTTCAAGTGAGCTACATAGCTTTCAAAAAGTGCTGCCGAATTAATGAAGTCACCCTCGCGCTTTCTGTTTTCTAAAATAAAATCCTCGGCAATATAGCGGCAGTTTTTCATAAAATCTTCACTGCGCTTTTTCAAAAACAACGTTACAGTATTTGTGCTGGTGGCACCAAATGTCTTGCCGCCAAATTCAACGATTGCCTTTATTTCAAAGTGTTGCAGAAGGAGTTCTCGCGCTTTGATATAAGCGCCAGTGTTACTTAAAATAGAGCTAGGTAAAATAATACCTGCCATTCCACCAGGGCTAAGCAGCTGTTTCATACGCTCAATAAAGAACACTTCTATGTCATCTGAATCAAGGCTTACATGCTCCCACAGCTCAAAATCATGCGCATTTAGCTTTAAGTGTTTTTTAAAATCCTTAATGGTATAAGGTGGATTGGCAATTAATACATCAAACGTGTTATCGCCACTGCGATTTTGCTTATTAAGCCTACCTAAATGCTGCTCAAGCCCGTCACCAAAAATGATATTGGCATCTCCATCGCCGTGCATAAAACAAGCAACCTGTGCGGTTCTTGCCAAACGGTAATCTTTTTCAATACCAAAAATATATTCACCTGCCCAGCGCATATCTTGCTTATAATGCTGAAGCTCCTTTAGCGCAAATGCGATTTTATCATTTTCATGCAATAGCTTAATGTCATCTTCGTCAACACTTTGAATGAGTGTTGCAATTTCTTCAATAGCTTCTGTTAAAAAATGACCACTACCACAGGCAAAATCAATGACCTTGGGTAAGAAGAGTTTCTCCCCATTTTGCAGCTTTTCATGCACTATTGCTTTAAGCGGAATGGAGGAAACAATAAATTTCGCAATGGGGGTTGGCGTAAAAAACTGTCCTTCGGATTGTTTGTAACCACTTTCAAGCATCAATTCAAAAAAATCCCCTAAAAATTGTGCTTTTTGATCATATTTAAATCGATACTTTTGCAGGAGCTTTACGACTTCCTCTAAGACCTTTGCGTTTTCTTCAAACAGCTTTTTGTTATAAACTTCCTTAAAGGCAAATTCATTGTTCTGATAAAATTTCAGCTCCTTATAGATGCGATAAAGCGTATCCTTCGCCGTTTGTCTTGGAAAATGAGCAATCTGCGCCTTAATGTCCTCTAACCTATAGTCAATCACTTCTTCATTAAGGTAATTTTTCATGGCCTTGGCATAGAGTGATTGCAAGCGCTCTAAAAGGGTTTCTGCATCGTCAATACCTTCTTTTACCTGAAAATCAGCAATAGCATCATCCGTTTTTGCTTCATCGACAATTTTAGCAAGTATCAGTGAAATCATGCGATTAAAAGCATTAGATCGATCGGAAATATTGTTATGCCTTAAGATTTCTTCAAATTGATTAAATACCTTGCCTTTATCTTCTTGCCTAAAATCTTTTAAATCTGCAATCTTAATCGGTCTGTAACCTGGGTTGTAAGACTCAATGCCATCCTCGAACAAACCAGAGTATAGAAAAGTCATTTTATCTTTGCTCTTGTATTTCCAGACACTCAACATTTCATGAACGTTTTTAGCCTCACCATAGGTAATCACTTCAGCTTTTGTTTGTTGTGCTATTTTCTCACTGGTAGCATCCTCAACATTTAAAAGTGCACTTTGATATGCAATTGCTCCAGCGTCTAAACACGATGTATAAAGACAAAGGAAACGCGCGTTTTTATCCTGTTGAAAGTAGGAAAATAACTGTCCACCATGCGTTTGCATATGCTTACATTCTTTATTGTATTCATTACCCCAGGTTTTACACTCGATAATCAACAGTGTTTTGCCATTTTTGTCTTCTACTGTAATATCCGCCTTACCACTTCTTGCCGTTCGCCCAAGCTTCCAGCGTTTTTCTAAAATCAAATCCTTTGGTTGATATCCCTTTTCAAGCAGTCGGTCAACACACTCTAGCACGACTAAGTTTTCGGACATAGTTAAGTTTGAGGTTGTATCATCTCCTCTTCTAATCGCCTCACCGTAATCTATTTGCCCGTTTTCAAGATCAACAGTGATTTGATAATTCGATCTCTGATAGGTTTTTACATAATAGGTTTTCTTATCAAAACCAGCAGTAAAACCCAACGCTGAAAGAAGATCGTAAATATATTTTTTAGTCACTCTGCTTTTCCATCGCTAAATTCAACTTTGACCCCAGGCATATTGATCATCATTGCCTTTGGCAATTGGGCAATATCAACTGCCAATTTTAATGCGATGTCACTATACGCTTTAGCAATCCTTGAATCTCTATTGATTGCGCTAGGCTTACCACTATCGACATCTTCTCTTATGCCAATATCTAAAGGTAGCTCACCCAATACTGAAATATTAAATTGCTGAGCGAGTTTATCTGCGGCAAGCTGCCCAAAGATAGGCGACTGAGTCCCACAATTCTGGCAAATATGAATACTCATATTTTCAACAATTCCCGCAACATGGATATCAAGTTTATTAAACATTGCCACTGCTCTTTTGGCATCAATAAGTGATAAATCCTGTGGGGTTGTGACAATAACTACCGCAGTCAATGGGATTTTTTTGCTCATCGTTAACTGAATATCACCCGTGCCAGGCGGTAAATCGATAAAAAGATAATCTAACTCACCCCAGTTGGTGTCATTGAGCAATTGCATAAGCGCACCAGAAACCATGGGACCGCGCCAAATAATGGCGGAGTCTTGATCGATTAAATTACCCACCGAAATCATTTTGACCCCATGGCATACAAGCGGCTCAATTTTCTTTTTATCATTCGTTATGGGGTTGCTGTAATTTCCCATAATAAGCGGCTGACTAGGTCCATAAATATCCGCATCCAGAATCCCAACGCTAGCCCCCATGTTCATGAGTGAAATCGCCAAGTTAGCCGTTGTGGTTGACTTCCCAACGCCACCTTTGCCTGAGGCAATCGCGATAATATTTTTAATACCTTTGATTGGCTTTAATCCCTGCTGTACCTTATGAGTAATGATATTTGGTCTAATTTCAAACTCAAATGACTCTATAACGTTATTGTTATATAAGTAGTCGCTTAATTGAGCAATGACCTGACCTGCTTGAGTATGCGTTAGCGGAAATCCTACCTTTAATACAAGTTTATTTACACCATCTTCCTTAAATATTTGCATCTCTTCTAAAAAAACACATGCAGGTAGGTCTAATAGCGAATGTTCAAATGCTTGTAGCTTTTGTTTTAACATACTTACTAATTGGATAAAAAACGAATTACAGATGGTAGCCAGTCTAACTGGATCAACATGAATTTACCAGGCTAAATTGAATTGTGCGCATTGTAAAATAGAGATTCCCATCGAAACCGTCCAAAATTATGTAATAACAGGGTAAAAACTACGACAAAACGAGACCTAAATTCGATAAGCCAAAGTCGTCATCACCCTCGACTGCACTTTCATAATAAGCTTTGCCCACATGGGTAACTCAAGACCTCCAGCGAGTTTTGCTTGATCTGCATGTTCTTTTTCATCTTCGTACATTTTTATTAGGATTGCTTTGGATTTTTTATCTTGCATCGGTAACTCCAATAAATGCTTTTCCAAGTGGGACATTACCTGTTTTTCTGTTTCAATCACAAAACCATAGCTGACCTTGTCGCTCACAAATCCCGCGGTCGCACCAATTGTAAACGAGCCTATATACCAAAATGGGTTTAACAGACTTTTTCTTGCCTCTAGTTCTTCTAAACGTGTTTCACACCACGATAAATGGTTGTATTCTTCTTCTGCCGCATGATGTAAATATGCCTTTGTATCAAGGTTTCTAGCAACAAAGGCCTGACCGCGATATAAGGCCTGAGCACAAATTTCACCCGTGTGATCCACACGCATAAGTCCTGCCACATGTTGTTTTTCATTTTCATTCAAATCATGTTCACTAATGTTCTGGGCAGGCGTTTCAATTGATGGGTTTTTGGCAGGTAATACCACTGACTTTATAAAATGCTGTAACTCACTTAAGCATTGATCCAAAAATGAATAATTACGAAATGTCATATTTGTAGTTTCTCAATTACCTGATGAAAATGCGAAAACATCATAGCATAATTTCGCTTTAAGATTTGCAATTTTAACAAAAAAAGATTGCGTATTTTGGGGCGCATCGTACAATCACTAGTCAATTTAAGCCAATCATAAATTGATATCTTATAATGATCGAAAAATTACGTAATATTGCCATTATCGCTCACGTTGACCATGGTAAAACCACACTTGTTGATAAACTATTGCAACAATCAGGAACACTACAAGTGCGCAATCAGGAAGTTGAGCGCATCATGGATTCTAATGACTTAGAAAAAGAACGAGGCATCACCATTTTATCTAAAAATACGGCAATTAAGTGGAAAGATTATCGTATCAACATAGTCGATACACCTGGACACGCTGACTTTGGTGGAGAAGTTGAGCGCGTCATGTCAATGGTTGACTCAGTACTGCTTTTAGTTGATGCAGTTGATGGTCCTATGCCCCAAACACGCTTTGTTACCGAAAAAGCCTTTTCGCGTGGCTTAAAACCAATTGTTGTGATCAACAAAATTGATCGCCCTGGTGCACGCGCTGATTGGGTCATGGATCAAGTATTTGATCTATTTGATCGTTTGGGGGCAACAGATGAACAGCTTGATTTCCCTGTTATTTACACCTCAGCTTTACATGGCTTTGCGACTTTAGATCAAAACGTCATTACTGAAAACATGGAGGCTTTATTTCAAGCCATCGTTGATCATGTCAGCCCTCCTCAAATAGATACTGATGGTCCTTTCCAGATGCAAATCTCATCGCTTGATTATTCAAGCTTTGTGGGCACAATTGGTATTGGGCGTATTAAGCGCGGTAAAATTAAAACCAACACTACGGTTACGATTATTGATAAAGAAGGGAAAACTAGACAAGGGCGTATTCTGCAAATCTTAGGGCATATGGGGCTTGAGCGTATAGAGGTACCTGAGGCATCTGCGGGGGATATTGTTTGTGTTACTGGAATTGAAGGGCTTAACATTTCTGATACAATCTGTTTGCCAGAAAAAATAGAAGCTTTACCCCCTTTGTCTGTTGATGAACCAACTATTTCGATGACTTTCCAAGTAAACAATTCTCCGTTTGCTGGGAGAGAAGGAAAATTTGTGACTTCACGCCAAATTAAAGATCGCTTGGATAAGGAATTATTGCATAATGTTGCATTACGGGTTGAGCAATTAGATGATCCTGATAAATTCAAAGTCTCTGGTCGTGGAGAATTACACCTATCTATTTTACTTGAGAATATGCGTCGTGAAGGCTTTGAAATCGCTGTTTCACGTCCTCATGTAATTTTCAAAGCAATCGATGGTGAAATGTGTGAACCTTATGAATATGCCATTATCGATGTTGATGAACAATATCAAGGTGCCGTCATGGAAAAAATGGGGTTACGTCAGGGTGAGCTTAGAAACATGGAACCTGATGGCAAAGGACGTGTTAAGCTTGAGTTTATTATTCCTTCACGAGGTCTAATTGGTTTTTACACTGAGTTTTTAACCATCACTTCTGGTACTGGTATTATCAATAAAATATTTGATCACTATGGTCCCATGAAAAAAGGGATAATTGAATCGCGCCAAAATGGTACACTTATATCTAACTGTGGAGGTAAAGCACTTGCCTTTGCATTATTCAATTTACAAGAACGGGGCAAGCTTTTTATAGGACATGCTATTGAAGTTTATGAAGGCATGATCATTGGCATTCATTCACGTGATAATGATTTAACGGTTAACCCCTGTAAAGGCAAGCAACTGACTAACATTCGTGCAGCAGGCAAAGATGAAAGTATCATCTTAACACCGCCAATTAAACTTACATTAGAATATGCACTGGAATTTATTGAAGATGATGAGTTAGTTGAAATCACACCTAAATCAATTCGACTACGTAAAAAATTCCTTACAGAATCCGATCGCAAACGTGCATCTCGCACTAAAGATTAACACCCCACGCTTCTTCAAAGTGCACTAAGCATTACAGGTGGGCTTCCTGCTGGAGGTTGACTTATATTATTATATCCATTTGATGGATTAGGACAACTATATATATTATTGCCCTGCTCTAGAAAATACATTCTCTTTTGAGTTTATCCCTAAAAAATTATATAGCTTCAATCTGATTATGCTCATGTTTTCATGTATTGCCAAATTAAGTAGCGTTAGATTATAAGTATTAGGAATAAAGGACACGATAGCTTGCGGATTGTCTGAAATAGCAGGAATAATTGGTATATCAAAGTTTTTAAAATAAATAGTAGCACGCTTCATATGTATTGCACTTGTTACCAGTAAATATTCTTTATAAGGAAGTTTGTCTACAATTTCTTTTGTATACTTGGCATTTTGGTATGTATTTAGACTCTCTTTTTCGAAGATTAAATCATCTTTATTGACGCCCAATGTTTCTAATATCTGACCATACAATTGAGCTTCTGAAATACCATATTTACGTACATCTCCCCCAGTGATAATTACTTTGTAATTTATACCTTGATTTTTTGCAATTTGATATATACGTACCGCTTCCAATATTCTGCTATACCCTAAAATCGTTGGCGTTACTATAGATGATTGTCGCTCTAAGCCACCACCAAGTAAAATAAGTGCTCTATAAGAAGCAACTTCATGAGCATCGACAGCTTTATACTTTTCAAGTCCTGATAAAAAATAAGACGACATGACTCCATTAGATGATATATAAAACGTAATTAATGAAATTATCACCAGCAATTTGGAATATATCTTTCGTCTTAAAAGCAACGATATTAATAGTAATAAAAAGATCAAAATCAACGGATTTACTAGCGCCGAAAAGATCATAAAAAGCGTATCTACTAATGTGAACATTTTTATATTACCCGTGAAATATAAGTAATGTTTATGACGATTAGTCTATCAAAGCGGTTCAATAGAAATCAATAAAAACTGATTCTCTATCTTGTAAGCTTTTGTTACACATATAGCACTCAAACGATTCAACTGTTAAAATCGCTTACCAAATAAAAACAATCGATTTAAACTATGAAATCAATTTTAAAAGTCTATTTCTCCCACCGTACGATACAGATCCTATGGTTCTTCTTTTTGACTTTTTTAGCAATTATTATCGAGACAGATATTCTTAGCATACATTTTTGGTGGCTATTTTTACCAATAATCATTGCACCTTTCTACGAATGGTATGCACATAAGTACCTGCTACATGCACAACTCAGTAAAAAGCCAGGCTGGTTTCGTAATTTTCAAATTCGCCTACATCATGCGCATCACAAATATCCTCAAAACATTGAGCTGTTATTTGCACCGTGGCCTGCTATTATCCTCCACCTTGTCCAAACCTATGTGTTATTTGCTTTGCTTTCATGGAACTTTAGTGTTGCACTTGTGCCTTTCACCTTTGGTATTTTATATTATCTATTTTATGAATGGATGCACCTAGCGCATCACACCACAGCTTACCAGCCTAAAACAAAAGTTGGACAAAGGCTAAAACGTGCGCATATGCGTCACCATTTTCATAACGAAAACTATTGCTGGGGGATTACAAGCTACCTTGGTGATAAGTTTTTAGGAACATTCAAAGATAAAAGTCAAGTTTCTAAAAGTCTTACAGTCAAAAATATTGCTGGATATGTAGATTAGAAAAAACGCATCGATAAATCAATCGCTTGAATATGTTTAGTTAATGCTCCTATTGAGATAAAATCCACTCCTGTTTGTGCTACTGCATAAATCGTATCAAGTGATATGTTACCTGAAGCTTCTAGCTGTGCTTGCCCTTTAGCAATACTTACCGCTTTTTTCATATCTTCAATACTAAAGTTATCCAACATAATAACATCTGCTTTAGCACTTAATGCTTCATTTAATTCATCGAAATTTTCAACTTCCACTTCAACTAATTTATGAGGCGCAATTTCATGTGCCTTTTCAACAGCTTTGATAATTGAATGATTACAAGCAGCAATGTGATTTTCTTTAATTAAAAAAGCATCAAACAGCCCAATTCGATGGTTCACTCCACCACCACAAGTCACTGCATATTTCTGAGCTAAACGAAATCCAGGAATGGTTTTACGTGTATCTAAAATTTTGCAATTTGTTCCTTCTATTGCTTTAATATATTCCCTCGTTTTCGTAGCAACAGCTGACAGCATTTGCAAAAAATTAAGTGCATTTCGTTCAGCTGATAAAATGCCACGTGCCAAACCCTCAACTTCAAATAGGGTTTTATTTGCTAAAATTTTATCACCATCATGGTAATACCAATGTAATTGAAGCTTTGGATCAATTTGCTTAAAGACTTCATTTACCCAATCATAACCACACATTATCATCGGTTCACGTGTAATAACACGGGCTTTAGAGATTTCCTTTTCATCAATCAATAGAGCATTAATATCACCTTGATCAATATCTTCTGCTAAAGCTTGTGTTACCATCTTAGTGACTAATACTTGTGGCACTGCCGTAATTTGTTCGGTTTTTAGGTGTAAAAAATTACTCATTTTAAGTTTCCTTTAGTTTCATATTCAATATTGGATATGGTTTACCCAAACCGTCCACTTCTTGACGTGATACAACTCTAAACCCCATCTTTAAATAGAACTCAACAGCCCCATTATTTTTTTCATTCACATCTACTTTGTAAATGGCTAGCTCATTTATGCAAAATTCAATTAATGTTCTACCAATCCCTTGTCCAAAATATTTTGGATCAATAAATAACATCTCAAGTTGATTATCACTAACGCCCATGAAACCAACTATATTTTTATCTAATATATACTTATACATTTTTACTTGTGGAAAGTAATCTGAAATGATCTTTGAGCTAAAAAAATTAAAATCTTTATCTTCCAAAAAATCATGTGTCGCTTTTACTGCACAACTCCAAATTTCAAACAAGGCAGGATAATCATTTACCTGTACGTTTAGTATGTTATTATTCATAGCAGTAGCTTACTTATTATTGAACTCAACCATTCTCGTTAACGGAACCATAGCACATTCACAAATATCTTTCGGCAAGATAATCTCATTATCTTCACGTTCTAGGACTTCTGCCAAGTTTTTCAAACTATTCATTCCCATCCAGGGGCAATGTGCACAAGCCTTACATGTCGCACCCTTACCGATTGTTGGTGCTTCAATAAAAATTTTATTGGGTGAAGATTGTTTCATTTTATAGAAAATGCCTGCTTCTGTTGCCACGATAAAAACAGGATTGGGTAATTTTTTAGAGGCTTCCAGCAATTGAGAAGTTGACCCTACCACATTAGCTAGTGCTACAATTTCTTTAGGTGACTCAGGATGAACCAAAATTGCTGCTTCTGGATATTGCGCTTTTAAGTCCAATAGTGCACGCGCTTTAAATTCCTCATGCACGATACAAGCACCATTATAATGTACCATATCTGCTCCAATTTGTTCCTCAATCCAGCGTCCTAAGTACTTATCTGGTGCCCAAAGTATCTTTTCACCTTGCTGATCTAAGTACTCACAAATTTGAAGTGCATTAGATGAGGTAACCGTCCAATCTGCCAATGCTTTGATACGCGCAGAGGTATTGACATATACGACAACGGTACGGTCTGGATGCAAAGCAATAAATTCCTTAAACTCATTCTCTTGACAGCTTACATCTAAAGAACATTCAGCCTCTAGTGTCGGCATAATAACCTTTTTGTGAGGAGAAAGAATCTTGGCGCTTTCCCCCATAAAACGCACACCTGCCACAACAAGCGTTTGTGATGGATGATCTTTACCAAAGCGCGCCATAGCAAGTGAATCGCCAAGCATTCCACCTGTTTCTTCCGCTAGTGCTTGAATATCAGAGTCCACATAGTAGTGTGCTATTAAACAAATATTTTTCTCTTTAAGTAAACGCTTAATTTTATCGCGATAAAATGCTTTTTGCTCTTCACTTTCAATCTGCATTGCTTTAAGTTTTGGCCAAACCTTGGTAACACGTGAGTGAAACTCGACTTCAGTAATCACTTTTATATCTCAGCTATTACAATATATGGTAATGTGACTGGATTTTAACATAGACTCATAGTTTTAAGAAAAAATAATAAAAGTGTTTTATTCGTTTTATTGAGATGAATAAGCTTATAAACTTTAAATAATATGCACTTAAGTTCTGGCTAGCCGAATAAAATATTTATGAATAGGAGAGCTTTGACATAATTCAGGGTGAAAAGTCGCAGCGAGAATCTTATGCTTTTTAATCAAAGCTGGCTTTTCTTGGTAATAGGACAACACCTCAATATCTTTATCATGCACTGCGCTAATAACAGGTGCACGAATAAAAAAACCATCTATTTTCTCTCTTTGACCATTAAATGCAACATGTAATGGAAAAATCCCACTTTCAAGTTGACGACCATAGCCATTGCGTATTATGTCAATATTTAAGGCACCAAACCTTTGCAATAAAATTACGCCAGCACATGTAGCAAAAACAGGAATCTCACGTACTCTCTTTGCCAATGGAGCCCAAAGATCATGCTTTTGCAATAAATAGGTCATAGTGGTACTTTCACCACCTGGTAAAATAAGTGCATCAACTCGCGATAAAGCGGCTTCTGTTTTCACCAGAATACAATGAATACCTAACTCTTGTATTCTCTTTTGATGAGCATGATAAGCACCTTGAAGTGCTAAAACACCAACGTTCATATTAAATCATCCTCTTGATGAGAACATTTCATGAGGTAGTAAGTGATCACAATTAATTCCTGTCATTGCGCCACCCAAATCTTCTGAAACTGCTGCTAAAACATCTGGGTCATTAAAGTGTGTGACTGCGCTGACAATCGCCTCAGCACGTTTTTTAGGGTTACTTGATTTAAAAATTCCTGAGCCAACAAATACAGTTTCTGCACCAAGCTGCATCATGATTGCTGCATCAGCTGGGGTTGCGATACCACCAGCTGAGAAGTTTGGTACAGGCAGTTTACCATTCTTATGCACATATTGAACAAGTTCATAAGGTGCAGCCAATTTTTTAGCAATTGCCATAAGCTCAGTGCTATCTGCCATTTGTACTTCACGAATTTGTCTATTAATTGCACGCATCTGCTTGACAGCTTGAATGACATCTCCAGTCCCTGCTTCGCCTTTAGTACGAATTAAAGCAGCACCTTCACCTATACGACGTAATGCTTCAGCTAAGTTACTGCAGCCACATACAAACGGTACTTTAAAATCGTGTTTATTAATGTGATTTTCATCGTCTGCTGGCGTTAACACTTCACTTTCATCAATAAAGTCAACTCCTAATGCTTGCAAAATTTGCGCCTCAACAAAGTGACCAATGCGCACTTTTGCCATCACAGGAATTGTCACTGCTGCCATGATTTCTTTGATAAGCTTAGGATCTGACATACGAGCCACGCCACCATCCTTACGAATATCTGCTGGCACACGTTCTAATGCCATAACCGCTACTGCACCTGCATCTTCTGCAATTTTAGCTTGCTCTGCAGTGACCACATCCATAATAACGCCACCTTTTAGCATTTCAGCTAAACCAACATTAATTTGCAATCTATCACTCATTGACTTACTCCGCATATTAGACTTCAAAAATACCAGCATACAATAGAGTAATTTCACGGTTGAGACAATCGCTTAAATCTTAATTTTGGTATTTATTTTCATTTTTATGATGGGTATAAACTTAAAGAAAAGCTAGATTACTTCAATTGATAGTTAGGTGGTTCCTTAGTAATCATCACATTATGAACATGACTTTCGTTAAAGCCTGCACCCGTTATCTTGACAAAAGTTGGCTTTGTTCTCATTTCTTGTATATTCGAGCAGCCTGTATAACCCATTCCAGCACGCAGACCTCCAATTAGCTGATGTATGACAGCAGCTAAAGTTCCTTTATATGGAACACGCCCCTCAATTCCTTCAGGTACTAACTTTTTGGCATCAATACTATCTTGAAAATATCGATCGGATGAACCTTTTGCCATTGCACCTAATGACCCCATACCACGATAAGATTTATATGAACGACCTTGAAATAACTCAACTTCACCTGGAGATTCCTCCGTCCCTGCAAACAACCCTCCAACCATTACAACGGAAGCACCAGCAACAATCGCTTTACAAATATCTCCTGAGTAACGGATACCACCATCAGCAATAACGGGTACGCCTAATGGCGTCATAACTTCAGCTACGTTTGAAATGGCGCTCAACTGTGGAATTCCAACTCCAGCCACAACACGAGTTGTACAAATGGAACCTGGTCCAATACCTACTTTTACTGCATCAGCACCAGCTTTAACTAAAGCTTGCGCAGCCTGGGCTGTTGCAATATTCCCCCCGACAACCTGTACATTTGGAAAATGTCTTTTCACCCATTTAACTCGATCTAACACACCTTGAGAATGACCATGCGCCGTGTCAACAACAATCACATCCACACCTGCTTCTACCAATGCTTTAACACGTGCTTCGGTATCCCCTGAAGTTCCTACCGCCGCACCAACAACTAAGCGCCCCAAAGCATCTTTACAAGCATTTGGTTTATCAATAGATTTTTGGATATCTTTTACAGTAATTAAGCCAACAAGCTCGTAGTTATCATTCACCACTAAAATCTTTTCAATACGATATTGGTGTAATAAACCTTGAATTTCTTCTTCTTGAGCACCTTCTTTGACTGTGACTAAACGTGATTTTGGTGTCATGATACTTGAAATTGGTTGATTTAAGTCCTTAGCAAAGCGAATATCGCGCGAAGTCACAAGTCCTACCAAATTTTTACCTTCAACAACTGGCACCCCAGAAAAATGATATTGCTCAGTAATATGCAATAAATCTTGAATAGAAGTATCAGGTGTTGCAGTAATTGGATCTATCACCATTCCATTTTCAAATTTTTTCACCTTACGCACTTCTGCTGCTTGAGCCTTGATTGACATATTTTTGTGAATAATTCCCACGCCACCTTCTTGTGCAATTGCAATTGCTAAGCGTGATTCAGTAACCGTATCCATTGCAGCTGACACCAAAGGCATTTTAAGCTTTATTGTGCGCGTTAAATTGGTTTCAAGTGACACTTGATGCGGTAAAACGTTGGAATAACCTGGGGAAAGTAGCACATCATCGAAAGTAATGGCTTCTTCAGTAATACGTAACATAGAAAACCTCGTAATTAAGTTTAGAGTGGTCTTAATTACAGCGAGATTTTAACAACATTTTTCACTTTATAGCAAATGATTTTATTATTATTTTTTAACTTCCAAGAGCATTTTACGCATTTGATCAATAACTTGTTTGTAGTTTGATGTGTCAAAAATTGCCGACCCAGCAACAAAGGCATCTGCTCCACAAGCAGCAATTTCAGCAATATTATCGATCCTAACACCTCCATCCACTTCAAGTAAAATATTATCGTTGTTTGTTTTAATCCACTGTGAAACCTGTTTGATCTTATGATACATAGCAGGAATAAAGATTTGACCACCAAACCCAGGGTTGACTGTCATAATAAGTAGTCGATCAAGCTTATCAATAAGGTAATCACAAATTGTAATTGATGTTGCCGGATTTAATGCTAAACCAGCCTCAATGCCAAAAGATTGAATTAAACTGAGACTTCTATCAACATGTCTTGAGGCCTCTGGATGGAATACAATACTTGTTGCGCCTGCTTGGGCAAAGCTTTCAATTAAATCATCAACTGGCTCCACCATTAAATGGACATCCATACCGACACTAATGCCATCCTCCCGCAATGCCTTCAAAATCATTGCTCCAAAAGTTAAATTTGGCACATAATGGTTATCCATCACATCAAAGTGGATATTGTTTGCTCCTGCTTTTAACACAGCTCTTACATCATCGCCCAAGTGTGCCAAATTTGCAGATAATATCGATGGATTGATTTGATATGACATAACGTAGAGTCTTTATTTTCTTAAAACCTTAAGACATCATACAGAAATTAGATTTATTCAGATAACACAATTTTACTTAATTTTTCAGATAATTTGCAGAATATGCAGAATATACAGAAAGACTTATTTATTACGAAACTTAATACGACCTTTGGTTAAATCATAAGGTGTCATTTCAACGGTAACTTTGTCACCTGTTAAAATACGAATGTAATTTTTGCGCATCTTACCCGAAATGTGAGCTGTAACAATGTGACCGTTCTCAAGCTCAACACGAAACATTGTGTTTGGCAGCATTTCAACAACCGTGCCTTCTAATTCAATACAATCTTCTTTTGCCATTATTTGATTTTTTCTCTTTGTTTTTTTAAAAGCTTCGAGTCTATAAATTAACTCAAATTAAATAAGCGTGTGAATCATGCCTTATTTTTTAGAAATATTCAACTACTTGCGAAAATTAAGTTATTATCGACTTCTTATTACCATACCTGAAAGACTTTAATAGTTGATAAGCAACTGGCACAATAAACAATGAAAAAATAGAACCAAGCAACAAACCAGCTACAATTACCATTCCGATTTGCTGACGCGCATACTCACCAACACCTGTACTAAGTAAAAGTGGAATAGCACCCAAAATCATGGTTGCCGAAGTCATCAATATTGGCCGCAAACGCGTTGCTGCTCCTCTTATTACTGCTTCTTGTAAACTTACTCCCTTTGTTAGCAATTCATTAGAAAACTGAACGATTAACACCCCATGTTTTGACACAAGTCCAATCAAGGTAATTAGTCCAATATCGGTATAAATATTGAGTGTTCCTCCTATTAATTTCAGACCAACAAGTGCGCCAATCACACACAATGGTACAGTTAATAGAATAATAAATGGATCAATAAAACTCTCAAAAAGTGCTGCCAACACGAGATAAACAAACAACAACCCAGCTATGAAAATAATAATCATGCTGTTATTACCCTCTAACATATCTTTAGCATCGCCTTTAAAAGCTAAGCTTGTGCCAGGTAGAAGTTGTTGAGTTATAGATCTAATTTCCTCAATCACTTGCCCCATTGAAGCATTGGGTGCTAAATCGACATCTACCTCCATTGCGTGAAGTTGATTATAGGTTGTTAAATAAGGGATTTTAACGACTGGTTTAATATTCACTAAACGTCCTAGTTGTACCCATGCGTCAGTATCAGTTTTAATATACAAGTGATTTAATACACTAAAACTTTTTAAGTCTTTTTTAGCCAACTGGACAAAAATTGGAAAACTCTCACCTCCAGTTTCATAATCTCTTGATAACTGCCAACCCCCAAACATAATGTTCAATATCGTCTGAATATTTGCTGGATCAACGTCTAAAAGCATAGCATTTGTGTAATTGATATCCATAGTAAACTGACCACTGTCTGCAGAACTGGCGATACTAACGTAAGAAATGCTTGGGAGTTTTTTCAACACTGACACTAAGCTTTCTGCCTTTTTGTATAGTGTTTGATAATCATCCATGCTCAGTAAATACATTTGGATATCCCCTGCACCAAATTGGCTTTTCCCTGATAATGGAAACACCCAACTACTGCCTTGAACACCTTTTGTTTCTTTGATAATTGAGTTTAATTCTTTAGCAATTTTATAGGCATTTGTTACTTGGTCTTGATTTAAAATGTTCATAGAAAACCCAGAAGTTTGACCACTTTCAGTGTCAACAAAGCCAAACGAATGCTTAAATACTTTGTTTGACAACCTATCCTGAATTTCATCTAATTTCTGCATGATAAAGTCAGAACTTGCATTACTTTGCCCAGTAATGTTGACTCCCACCACACCAACCGTGTCCTGTGGCTGTAATGCCGTTGGTATTGATCGAAACAACCCAACCCCTGCAATAATAAGGATGATAAAAATAACTATCAGCCATAATCGCACTTGCAATATCAATTCTAGTGACTTTTTATACATTTTTTCTGTATAAGCAAACAAACGAGCTACTTTTTGTTCATAGCGACTTTCCTTGGCTTTTCCTAAAGTATACGCACACATCGTTGGTGACAAAGTCAATGCCACAAAACCTGAAATTAAAACACTAGCTGCAAGCGTAAAGGCAAATTCACGAAAGAAAACCGCTGATTTATCATTCATGAATGCAATCGGAATATAAACTGCAACTAATGTAATTGTCATACCAATAATAGCAAAACCAATTTCTTTACTACCTAAAATTGCTGCATTAAAAGCGTCATATCCTTTTTGCATGTAACGATAGCAGTTTTCTAAGACTACAATAGCATCATCAACCACAAGCCCAACAGCCAATACCAACGCTAATAACGTCATCATATTAATGCTAAAACCAAGCGGCCAGATGATAACAAACACACCAATTAAGCATACAGGTAACGTCACAATCGGAACTAAAGCTGCACGAAAACGCCCTAAAAATAACAAAGAAATAAAAGACACTAAAATAATGGCTTCAACAATAGTTTTAATCACCTCATACAGAGAAGCCTTAAGTGAAGTCGCAATATTGAATAATATTTCTGCTTTCATCCCAGGTGGTAACGAACCTTGTATTTGTTGTACAGCTTTCGTTACTGCATTTGCGACTTCAATTGGATTGGCATCGCTGGTTTGAGAAACATTCACCACCACCCCAGGTTTACCATCAATAATGCTAATAGAAGCGTTTGCCAACGATAAACTGCCCAGATAAACCTTTGCAATTTGCTTTAAATAAATAAGTTTCCCATTACGTTTAGCAATAATTAAATTCTCAAATTTATCAATACTATTAAAGGCACTATCAACATTAATCGTATAAGTATTGTTGGCGGTAATCAGCTGTCCTGCTGAGATGTTGCGATTTAATTGTTCAAGCTTATTAACAACGTCAATTGCAGATACTTTAAGAAGTGCCATAGCCTTAGGGTCAAGCTCAATTCTCAATGCCGAACTGTCAGAATAAACTTGGACATCACCCACACCCTGGATCTGTGATAACTGCTTAATTATTGAGTCATTAATATATGAAGTTAGACTTTCCGTCGAGCGGTCAGCATCTTGAAAGCCAATCAACATTACTTGACTGCCACTACCACGCTGCTTAATTTGTGGTGTTTTCACATTTTGTGGTAAATTTACCCCCGCAATATCGCGCATCACTTCAGATTGTGCAGTAATAAACTTCTCTTGATCAATATTACCAAAGTTAAGTTTAATTTGGCTTTGCCCTTGTCTAGAAATGGCCTCGATATAGCTTAGGTTTTCAGTCCCTGAGATTGCTGCAACCAGTTGTTGTGTCACATCTTTTTGTACCACATCAGCGCTGGCTCCTGAATAATTAGTTACAATCATAAGCGCAGGTTTAAATATCGTAGGCTCAAACTGCAGCTTAACATAACCAAAACTTAGTAAGCCACACAGCACTAAAATTGCATTTAATACAAAAGATAAAACTGGGCGCTTGATACAAATTTCAGGTAGTTTCATCTTATTATTCCACCTTTACTGCGATACCATCAGAGATGCTTCCCTCTGCTGAAACAATCACCTGCTGCCCCTGCTTTAGTCCTGACAAAACCCCAACGTACCCTTTATTGATTTGTCCTATTTCTACAGGTAACGCCTTTGCTTTTCCATCCTCCACCACATAAACAATAAATCCCCCACTTTGTGCACTTAATGCACTTTCTGGTACAGCCAAAACTAAATTATCAGCTTTTAAAACTTGTGATACATATACACTCATACCAGGGGTTAGTACATTATTACTATTATCAAAAGCTGCACGCATGGTAAAAGTCAAATTGTCATCTGATACATTCGGTGAAATGTAATCAGCCTTAGCATGGAATATTTGACCTGGAAAAGCATCCACTCTAAAAGCAACTACTTGTCCCAATGCAATGCTTTTAGCATAGGACTCTGGTAAAGCATATTGCAACTCAAGATTTTCCTTATCAACTAAGGTAACCAAAGTGTCTCCTGCTGAAACATAACTTCCCTTAGCTAAAGTAGTCAAAGTTAAAAACCCCGTAAAAGGTGCGACAATCTTAGTATTTGATAGTCGATAGAGTGCTGCATCGTATTTAGCCTTTGTTTGCATATAATCAGCTTTAGCACTATCCAGCTCGCTTTGTGATACAGCGTTGTTGTCTTTAAATAAAGTGGATGTTCGGTTGTATTGTGCTTCTGCTTTTGTATAATCAGCTAAAGTTGAATTTACATCTGCCATTTGCTGGGTATCATCTAGTGTCATCAACAACTCTCCAGCTTTAACATATTGACCACTAGTAAAGTAGATTTTTTCAACCACCCCCGCAATTTGTGCCTTTAGTGTGACAGTATTTGGTGCAATCAGCTGTCCTGTTGCTTTAACAGTTAAAGGAATATTTTGCTTAGTTACTGTTGCAACTTCAATGACCGTTGGTCCCACATTAAAACTTCCCGTTTTCTTCCCTGACCCTAAAAATAAAAAATAAATAACACTAATTGCTAAACTCAACGTTATTAAACCAAAAACTATATGTTTTTTCATCTTCATGAAACCAATACGATATATGCTCAACAAAGCTAAATGATATTCAGATATAACACAAGAATTTGTTTTAAAAAGATATTAATGATTAATTCCGGCACGGATTAATCCACCTAAATCATTTTCAACTAGAAAATTTTCTAAGTAAGTGTGGACCTCTTCCGTAGTAGCGAGTTTTAATACTTGCTTGAGTACATTTTTACATTGTTTTTTGGCAACGTTTCGCAATACATGTTTCACTTTTAATATCACGGCTGCATTCATACTTAAGTTATCAAACCCCATCCCGATTAAGAGCGCCGTTGCTAATGGATTACCTCCTAACTCACCACATAATGAAATTTGTTTATTGTGCTTTTTGGCCATTCTAACGAGATAATAAAGCACTTTTATCATCGCTGGATGTAGCTGATCATAAAGCGTAGATACCTTTTCATTGGTTCGATCAATTGCAAGAATATATTGAGTTAAATCATTAGAACCAACTGAAACAAAATCAACCAATGGCAACAAGCGCTCAATTTCCATAATGGTAGCAGGCACTTCAATCATCATTCCAATCTCTGGCAACTTAATATCAAAACCTTCTTCGATAACTTCTTTGTAAGCTTGACGAATAAGTTTTTTAGATTCTTTTACTTCCTCAATAGTCGTAATCATTGGTAGTAATATCTGCAAGTTATTATATTTGCTGCTTGCTTTAAGCATCGCTTTGACTTGCATTAAAAATAAGTTAGATTGATCCAACATCATTCGGATACCACGCCAACCCAATGCTGGATTTTGCTCTTGTTCATAAAAATATGGCAAGGTTTTATCTGCTCCCACATCTAATAAGCGTAGCACCACAGGTTTATCTGGGAACGTCGATAGGATTTGCTGGTAAATAATCCGCTGCTCATCTTCCCCTGGGAAGCGCTCTCTAATCATAAATGGAATTTCAGAGCGATATAGTCCAATCGTTGCCGCACCTTGGCTAAGTGCACGATCTAAGTCCGCAATCAAGCCAACGTTAGCCTTTAACTCGACCACATACCCATCAAGTGTTGTACTGGGTAAGTCCTTAAGTGCTTGTAGCTCTACTGCCTTTTGCGATTCATGTTTAATTAATCGCTCATATGCAGCTTTTAAGCCTCGAGCTGGCTGTACATATACACGCCCAACATAAGCATCTACGATGACATCTTTGCCATCGATAAAGTTTATCGGTAAAGCTTTAATCCCTGTAACAAAAGGAATAGATAATGCTTTTGCCAAAATAGCAGCATGAGAATAGGAAGAACCATGCTCGGCAACGATTGCCTTTAATCTACCTTTTGGCACTTCAGCAATCATTGATGCTGTAATCTCACTCGCTATCAACACAGTGTCAACGGGATAATGACTTTTTTTTAGTGTTCTATCTTCTAGTGCCAGCAAAATACGTTTACCCAAGTCACGTATGTCACTTGCTCGCTCAGCAAAATAAGGCTCATCCATTTGCTCAAAAAGAGTTGCTTGCTCTAAAACGACTTTTTTTATTGCACTTTGCAGCCAGACTCCTTGGCGAATATAAGTTAGAATACCGTCATAAAAGCGACTGCTATCGATCATTTGCAAATAAGCTTCAAAGAGTACAGCCTCGTCATTTCCTGCTAACAATGTAATTCTTTGCAACATTTCTTGTAGATGCTCCTTTACCTCTTTTACAGCTGAAATAAACAGAGCTTCTTCATCCTCCGATTGTGTTTCTTTATCCGGAATCTCTTCGATATCAGTAATGTTATAACGTGCAAAAGCGACTCCTTTTTGCACTCCTTCATTTGCACTAATACCATCAAAAAAGAGTGGACTTAGGGGTTGTTCTTCAATTTGATCAGATACATCCTCAACATGAATGGCACGATTGAGCGGCAATGATAAATTTGCACAAAGCGTCGCCACATCTGTTTGCAACGATTCCGTAATTTTATTTTTATCGCGTATTTGAAAAACAATAATAGCAATCACTTCACCCTTATAAATGACTGGTGCAGCCAACAATGAATGGTATTTATTACGAGATAAAGTTTGCAAAACGCTATATCTTTTTTCTTTTGACATATCTGTCACGACAAGTGCTTCTTCACGCAAGGCGACCCTACCAATCAAGTCATCCTTAACATTGATATATATCATACCTGACCTTATCGTTGGCACAAGTGTTGAAGCACAAAGCGTATAGACGTGATCACTGTCTTCCAGTACAAAGACACTACACGCATCAACTGCTAAAAGCTTAGATGCTTCTTTAACAAAGATTGACAACACAACATCAAGTTCATGTTTAAGGTCTATGATTTTGACCAAAGGTTGCCAGAACATATACATTACTCACTAGATTGATTTTCAACGAGTGGGGAAAAGTGCTCCAATGCTTTTTGGTACACTTTACGCTTAAAAGCGACAACTTTATCCACAGGATACCAGTAATTCACCCACCGCCAATCATCAAATTCTGGTTTATTGTTTGCGTTGAGATTAACCGCACTATCTGGTGACTTTAATCTAAGCAAAAACCATTTTTGCTTTTGCCCGATACATAAAGGGCAGTTTCTTCTTATTAAAAATCTTGGCAATCGATAGCGCAACCATGTCTGTGTTGCTGCAATCACCTCGACATCATACGGCATCAAACCCACCTCTTCTTTTAACTCACGATACATTCCTTCAATTGGTGTTTCCCCTGAATTTAAACCGCCTTGCGGAAATTGCCACGAACTTTGATTTACTCTGCGACCCCAGAATACCTTGTTTTGATCATTAACAATGATGACCGCCACATTTGCTCTGAAACCCTCTTGATCTATCACGATCATTTCCAAATCTAGTATTACCTTGAGCTTTAGCATACCGTAAAGATTGCAACTTTTCCTTGAAAATCTTGCTAAATTTTATAAAAAATCTGATAGAATTCGTTTTCGATGAATAACCTCTAACCCTAATTCTCAAGGAGTCAAAAGCATGTCCGACTTTGCAACTTTTAAATCAATAGTCGATGAAAATGAAATCGAATTTGTTGATTTACGTTTTACTGATACTAAAGGGAAAGAACAGCATGTAACGATACCTGTTCGCGCCATTGATGAAGATTTTTTCAACGATGGCAAGATGTTTGATGGTTCATCTATTGAAGGTTGGAAAGGGATTAATGAATCAGACATGATTTTAATGCCCGATGCGGCTAAAATGTTAGTGGATCCATTTTTTGAAGCGCCAACTCTCATCATTCGATGTGATATTCTAGACCCCGCAACCATGCAAGCTTATGATCGCGATCCCCGCTCAATTGCCAAAAAATGTGAAACCTATCTTAAATCAACTGGTCTTGCGGACATCGTTTTATTAGGACCTGAACCTGAATTTTTTATTTTTGATAATGTCACTTATAAAGCAGATATGGAAGGTGCTGAATACAAAATCATTAGTAGCGAAGCAGCCTGGAATACAAATCAGCCCAAGAATGGTCACAATAATGGTCACACACCAGGTGTCAAAGGTGGCTATTTCCCGGTACCACCAGTTGATTCATTACAGGATATTCGCTCTGAAATGTGCCTTATTTTGGAAGAGCTAGGGCAAGAAGTAGAGGTACATCACCATGAAGTCGCAACAGCTGGTCAGTGTGAAATCGGCACAAAATTCTCAACTCTAACTGACAAAGCTGACCAGATTCAAACCTTTAAATACGTTGTTCACAACGTTGCAAATGCTTATGGTAAGAGTGCAACGTTCATGCCAAAACCTATTCCAGGTGATAACGGCTCTGGCATGCACGTCCACCAATCTTTATCTAAAAATGGCAAAAACCTTTTTGCTGGTAACTGTTATGCAGGTCTATCAGAAGAGGCACTTTATTACATCGGTGGCATTATTAAACATGCCAAAGCACTTAATGCGTTTTGCAACCCTGCTACTAATAGCTATAAGCGCCTAGTTCCTGGGTTTGAAGCACCTGTATTACTTGCCTACTCAGCACGAAATCGCTCAGCATCTATCAGAATTCCGTTTGTCAGCAGCGAAAAAGCCAGACGTATTGAAGTGCGCTTTAGCGATCCAACCGCCAACCCATATCTTGCTTTCTCTGCAATGGTTATGGCTGGCATAGATGGTATTAAGAATAAAATTCATCCAGGTGATGCTATGGATAAAAATCTTTATGATCTACCACCAGAAGAACTTGTTGATATCCCTACTGTAGCAAACTCTCTTGAGGAAGCGCTTCACGCTTTAGATCATGATCGCGAATTTTTAACTGCAGGTGGCGTCTTTTCAAATGACATGATTGATGCTTATATCGATCTTAAAATGGAAGAAGTGCAAAAACTCAATATGACTCCACATCCAGTTGAATTTCAAATGTATTATAGTTTATAGATAAATAGCACCCTCTAAATTAGCTTTGCAAAAACCCCTTTTTGCAAAGCATCTTTGATCACTTTCACATGATCAATAAGCATGCCTTCAAAGCCACAAGCCACATGCCTAGCTGCAGCTGCATTTATAACTAAAGTATCTTGCTTCACACCTAAAATTTCATTATTAAATAGTGCTTTGGACTCTTCCAAGTTTTGATACAAATTTCCTACCTCTAGATATTCCAGCTTACTACGCATAAAGCCCACTTGCTCTGGATGAAGGCTAAACTCTGTAATAGTATCATTATGGATTTGAATGACTTTATTCACCCCACAAACGGAGAACTCATCCATCCCGTCACCATATACAATATAAGCATGAGTGACACCCTGATTCTTTAAAGCATACAAATACGGTTTCAACAAGCGTTCGTCATAAACACCAACAACAATGCGTTTAACACGCATTGGATTTAATAATGGTCCAAGCACATTAAAAAAGGTGCGCTTTCCTTGCTCTGCAAAACGTTTACGTACGTTAGAGACCTTAGCAAAAATTGGGTGAAAAAATGGAGCAAATAAAAATACTATGCCTGTTTGTTGTAAAAGTCTAAATGCTTCATCCGCTGTTTGTGGTAATTTTATATTTAATTTATGTAATAAATCAAAACTTCCACATTTTGAAGTAGTTGAACGATTACCATGTTTAGCCAGTTTAGCGCCAAGCTTATGCACAACAAATGCACTTAAAGTCGAATAATTTAACGTCCTGCAACCATCCCCTCCGGTACCAACAATATCAAGTGTATCTAAAAAAGGATTCTCAATCGCAATACTATACTCTAAAAACGCTTGTACTAATGAGAACAAGGTTTGTTCTTGATAAACTTCTTTATCAATCTGTTTAATGATTTCATATTGCTGGTCTTCACTTGTGTCGTCATTCACAAGTGTCTTGACTAACTCACTGACGTTCACGGTAATTCCCTTCTCTTAAAATTATATTATTTTCCAAACACTGCTATTGATTCCACATGAGTTGTATGTGGAAACATATCCATGACACCGGCAGATAATAGCTTATAACGTTTCTCATTTACTAAAATACCTGCATCACGTGCCAGTGTTGCCGGATCACATGACACATATACGATTCGCTTAGGATTAATTTTATCAATTTGCCTGCAAACCATTTCAGCACCTGCTCGTGGTGGATCTAATAACAGTTTGTTAAAGCGGTTCTCCAAAATCCATGGACGTTTAGAAATATCTTCAAATAAATTGCCAGGATAAAATGCTATATTTTCTAAACCATTTTTATTGGCATTGATTTTAGCACGCTGCGTCATTTCTAAATCGCCTTCAATACCAACCACATATTTGGCTTTTGTTGCCAATGGCAAACTAAAATTTCCTAAGCCGCAAAATAGATCCAGCACTACATCATCCTTATTTACATCAAGTAACTCTAATGCCTGTTTTAGCATTTTATTATTAATATCCTGATTCACCTGAGTAAAATCATTTGGAGCAAAATAAATATTCAAATCATAGTCATTAAGCCGATATGACATTTCAATGGGCTCTTGATCTACCATGGGATAGAATCGAGTGACCGTATCTGGTCCCTTAGCCTGTAAATAAATCCAAAAATGATGTACTTGAGCAAATACAGTTATTTTAGTTAGATCCTCATCACTAAAGGGTGCTAAATGTCGAATAATAAGTGCTGTTACTTTTTCATCCACCGCCACTTCAATCTGTGGGATTTCGCGATAAATTGACAAGTCTTGGATGAAATTTTGCAGTATTGTTAAATTATGCCCAATGTCTTGATGAAGTACTTGACATGAATCAATGTCTGCTAAAAAACGTCCATCACGCTCTCGAAAACCAACTAACACTTTGTTTTTTTTATGTACATAACGCACACCTAGTCTTGCTTTTGTACGGTAAGCCTCTGATGAAGCCGATCTTAACGGCAATAATATTTCTTTAGGGACTAAGCCAGCACCAAAATGCTTAAAGTGACTTAACAACGTTTGTTCTTTAAAGCGAATTTGCGCATCAGGAGAAATATGTTGAAAGGTACATCCACCACATATTTCAAAATATTGGCAAGGTGGAGTTACGCGTTCACTACTGGCATTAAGCACACGCACAAGTTTGCCTTCATCATAGCTTAACTTGCACTTGCTATATTCAAATTCGATCTCCTCTCCTGTTAATACGAAGGGGATAAAAGTGGTTTTTCCATTGATTTTAGCAATGCCACGCCCTTCGTGCGACATACTACTGATAACTGTACGGAACACCCCCTCAGGGACACTTTTTTTATTATTTTTGATCATTTATTAAATATTAAGGAAATTTTTAAGGTATCGCTTAGTTTAACGATTGGATATAAAATGTCATTGTTTTTTGACGTTTTTACTTCTTTTCACTGTAAAAGGCTTGTTCTTTTGCTAACCCATGTTTAAGCTAAAGTGGTTTTGTTTAAATTAGGTAATCAATCAACTGGAGTTATTATGAAAAAATTAGCCAAAATCACCTTATCATTATTAGTAAGTAGTGTACTTATATCTAGCGCATTTGCTGATGCTGATGTGATAAAAGAAACAGCTGTTGCTAAACCTACTGTTGTTACAAACACAGTAAGTCAGGATAATGTGGCCGATGCAAGTTATACTATTGGCTATTCAATTGGTAAAAACATGACTGAGCAATTACACCAACAAAATGTAACACTTGATATTGACAACTTAGAACAAGGTTTCACTGCGGGTATTAAAGGTAATAAGCCGAAACTCACTCAAGAGCAAATGGAGCAATCTATGCAGGCTTTCCAAAAAGAAATGGAAGCTAAAATGAAGGCAGATGAAGAAGCAGCTGAAGCAGAAGCTGCTAAAACCAAGACAGAATCTGAAGCTAACTTTAAAGCAACTACTAACAATGCTGAACACGCAGCAATAAGTGTCCAACCTTCTGTTGATAGCACAAAAGAAGCAGCTGATACAACAAACAATAACAATTAAGAATAATGGTTTTATTTTTCCTTTGATACTTTATTTATAGATGGGTATTAGCTAAGTTTATTTAAATTTTTTATTTAAACCTTAAAATTAAATTTGAGATAATCAACTTCTCCACTAGATAATTATGTCACCTTGATTTCAAGATATATATGACAAAAACTGATCCATAGAGCAATATGTGTAACGCCAAATAATCAGCATGAATCTTTTTCATTTTAGCAATGACTCTGTTATAGTCTTTGCCGATACAGTTAAACAAATAAAATATGGAGTTTCATCAAAAATGAATATATCTAAAAAAATTTTAATTGGAGCTTTTGGCTCAGCCTTACTTGCAACTGCATTAGCTGGCTGTTCCAAATCAGAATCAAATGGTAACAACAAAGCTTCTAAAGAAGTGACTAAAAGTGTAGAAACACAAGTTGTAGCCGAACCTAAAGAAGCAATCGCTAAACCATCTATCAGCGCCAATAATGAGCAAGAACTTCTCCAAAACGTAAGCTATACACTTGGCTATAGCGTTGCTGGAAATGTCACAGCTCAATTAAAAGCGCAAGGCGCAAGCCTTGACAATACTGCAATATTAACAGGATTCAAAGCAGGTATATCAGGTCAAGCTGGTAAATTTAACCCAGAGCAAATGCAAGACATTATGCAGACTTTCCAAAAAAGTTTAATGCTAACACAAGAAGCAAAACAAGTTAAATCTGTCATTGAAAACGCCAAAGCCCTCCTCTCTAATGAACAAACACCAACAGTTGGTCCCAAAGATGCCAAAGTGGCAGTCATTCAATTCTTTGACTATCAATGTGTATATTGTCACAAAATAGCGCCAATAATGGAAAAAGTCATGGATGCCAATCCAAATGTGAAATACATTTTCAAAGAATTCCCAATTTTCGGTCAGCGTTGGGAAGCTTCTCAATATGCAGCTGAAATGGGTATTGCTGCCTATATCTTAAATGGCTCTGAAGGGTACCTAAAATATCACAATGCTGTATTTGCAAAAGGGATTGATGAAGGCAAGCTAAGCATTAAAGATATTAATGATGTTGCCAAAAAATTAGGCATTGATGTCGCCAAAGCCGAAAGTCTAATTAAAGAGAAAAAAGTTACCGATAACATCGCAGCAGACATGAAGCTTGGTTTTGATAAACTTGGCATTCAAGGCACACCTGCTATTATCGTGATCCCATTAATAGGAGCAACAACTAATAATACAACGGTTATTCCAGGCTTTGCACCTCAAGCAACCATCCAAGATGCAATCAACAAAGCACAAGGAAAATAAAAAGCTCGCAAGTTTAAATGAACTCATTAAGCACAGTTCTAAAATTAACCGTCCCCACAAAATCTTACTTACTGCTTGACCTATCAAGTGGAAAAATAGATCGTATTTTTTCTTATTTTCAGTTAAAATAATTCTCACTTATGCTAATTGGTTTGTGATGCTTTTGCATTTCAACTCAAGTAACAAAAAAATAAATTGCTCCTTTACTTCCCTTCACGCTCACTGAAAAACGGTGAGATCTTTACTACAAAAGAAGAGGCAAAGAGATTGAGTCAACTTATTTTTATATCGTTACCAAGAGGGAATCTGGTGAAAATCCAGAGCTGACCCGCAGCGGTAATTGGAAACGAAAAACACGTTTATTTAGATTTGCATAAATAAAAAAGCACTGGTGTAAACTGGGAAGCTGTGTTGAGTAGGTGTTGTCAATACAACAACGTGTCCATAAAGCCCGAATACCTGCCATTAGTTGATAGATACCCAATGTGATTTTCTTGTTACGGGTATCAATTGTGTAAAACAGCTTTCGTGGGATGAAGCAGACACAGAGGTTAATATTTATTTAGTTACAATGATTCAACTTCTAAAGTTGAGTCTGCGTTTTATATTCCTTCTATGTGGTCTTTTGTTTTTACCCAGATTGATAATTTGATGTTATGTATTACATTAAACACACTACCATGATAAGGAAACAAAGCAATGAACGTTAACGTTACTAAAAGAAATGGTAAACTTGAAGCGGTTGATCTAGATAAGATTCATCGTGTATTAACTTGGGCTGCCGAAGGCTTGGAAGATGTGTCGGTTTCTCAAGTTGAAATTAATTCCCATATTCAACTTTATGAAGGGATGAAAACATCGGATATTCAAGCAATCATTGTTAAAAGTGCTGCTGATTTAATTTCTGAAAATACTCCTGATTACCAATATATGGCAGCACGTCTTGCTATTTTTCATTTACGCAAACTTGCTTATGGCGAATTTGAGCCACCTCATATTTATGATCATGTTAAAAAATTAGTTAAGGCAAAAAAATATGATTCTCATTTGCTTGAGGATTATAGTAAAGCTGAATTTGATCAAATGAATAAGCATATTGACCACTGGCGTGATATGAATTTCACCTATGCTGCGGTGAATCAAATGCAAGGCAAATACTTGGTACAAAATCGAGTTAGTGGTGAAATCTACGAAACACCCCAAATGCTTTACATGCTCGTAAGTGCCTGTTTATTCTCAAAGCATGACAAAACCATTCGCATGCGTTACGTGCTTGATTTTTATGATGCAATTAGCCAATTTAAACTTTCACTACCAACACCAATCATGGCGGGCGTTAGGACACCAACTAGACAATTTAGCTCATGTGTATTAATTGACACGGATGACAGTCTAGATTCGATCAATGCTTCTGCTTCGGCGACTGTAAAATACGTTTCTCAACGTGCGGGTATTGGTATTAATGCTGGAAAGATTCGAGCCTTGGGAAGTGAAATCCGAAAAGGGGAAGCCCTCCACACGGGTTGTATTCCTTTTTATAAATATTTTCAAACAGCCGTTAAATCTTGTTCGCAAGGTGGTGTAAGGGGAGGTGCTGCAACGCTTTTTTATCCTATTTGGCACTTAGAAGCAGAATCTTTACTTGTGCTTAAAAATAATCGTGGTGTTGAAGATAATCGTATTCGCCATCTAGATTATGGTGTACAGATCAATAGACTGATGTATCAACGCTTAATCAATCAGCAAAATATCACGCTGTTTAGTCCCGCAGATGTGCCTGGCTTATACGAAGCTTTTTTTGCTGATCAAGATGAGTTTGAAAGATTATATGGCGCTTATGAAGATGATCCAAGCATTCGCAAAAAGACAATTAAAGCTACTGAGCTTTTTTCCATCTTAATGCAAGAACGTGCGCAAACTGGTCGCATTTATATTCAGAATGTTGACCATAGCAATACACATTCCGCATTTAATAGTAAACTTGCACCTATTAAGCAATCTAATTTGTGTATGGAAATCACACTGCCTACTAAACCCTTGGTCAATATTTCTGATGATAAGGGTGAAATTGCCCTTTGTACACTTTCTGCCTTTAACCTTGGGGCTTTAACATCTTTAGATGAGCTTGAGTATTTAGCGGAGCTTATTGTAAAAGCACTTGATAATTTGTTGGATTACCAAAACTATCCTCTGACTAGTGCTGAAATTCCCGCCAAGGCTAGACGTAGTTTAGGCGTGGGGGTCATTAACTTTGCTTATTTCTTAGCAAAAAATAACGTGCGTTATAGTGATGGCAGCGCTAATGAGATTGCACATAAGGCTTTTGAAGCGATTCAGTATTACTTACTTAAAGCATCGAATAACCTCGCTAAAGAAAAATCACCTTGCGAATGGTTCCATGAGACAACTTATGCTCAAGGACTCTTACCTATTGATCATTACAAAAAAACCATTGACCAGTTTTCTTCTTATCCTTTACAACTAGACTGGGAAACATTGAGAAAGAATATTAAAAAATACGGTCTTCGCAACTCAACTTTAAGTGCTATCATGCCATCTGAAACTTCTTCTCAAATTTCAAACGCTACCAATGGTATTGAGCCACCGCGCGGACTAGTTTCAATTAAACAAAGTAAAGATGGTGTATTGAAACAAGTCGTTCCTGACATTAAGCGATATAGATACAATTATGAACTTTTATGGCAAATTCCAAACAATTCAGGCTATTTAAAAATTTGCGCTATTATTCAGAAATTTATTGATCAATCAATTTCTGCAAACACCAACTATGACCCTATGCACTACCCTGATCAAAAGGTCCCCATGCAAACTTTACTTGGCGACCTTTTAACAGCCTATAGATATGGCTTGAAAACACTTTATTATCATAACACTCGTGATCATGCTGAACAAAAAACAGTACAGACAATTGATGAATGTGAATCCGGGGCATGTAAAATTTAAGGTAATTGACAATGATTAATCCATATATATACTCTACATTTCAAACACAATCTAATAACCCATTAAATGAACCGATCTTTTTCGGCAAAGCGGTCAATGTATCTCGTTTTGATCAACAGAAACACCCTATTTTTGAACGCCTCATCGAAAAGCAGTTGTCTTTCTTTTGGCGTCCAGAAGAAATTGATTTAAGCCGTGATCGAATCGATTTTCAAAAATTCAATGACAATGAATGTCATATTTTTCTATCTAATTTACAGTATCAAACTCTATTGGATTCCGTACAAGGCAGAAGTCCAAACCTTGCCTTTTTACCGTTAGTATCCTTACCTGAACTTGAAACCTGGGTTGAAACATGGAGTTTTTCGGAAACTATACATAGCCGATCCTATACTCATATAGTACGTTCACTTTTAGATAATCCAAGTCCAATATTTAATGAAATTATTGGAACTAAGGAAATCAGAGAACGTGCAGGAGACATTACTTGTTATTATGATGATCTAATCCTTAAAACACAATTATTGCAATCTAGAGGGGAAGGTACTTATGAAGTAGAAGGAAATATCATAGAGGTTACTTCCCGCTCAGTCAAAAAGGCACTGTATTTAGCCCTCCATGCAGTTAATGCCCTTGAGGCTATTCGCTTTTATGTTAGTTTTGCTTGTACCTTTGCATTTTCAGAACAAAAGAAATTAGAAGGCTGCGGTAAGATTATGAAGCTTATTGCACGCGATGAAGCACTTCATTTAACAAGCACTCAGCATATGATTAATATTATTCTAGAAGGCAAAGACGGTGATCCTGAGTTCACTCAAATTGCCCATAATTCACAACTAGAAGCACAAAACATTTTTAAAAAAGCTGTCGAACAAGAAAAAGCATGGGCAAAATACCTATTCTCTAAAGGCTCAATTTTAGGTTTAAATGAACAAATTCTTTGCCAGTATATAGACTATTTAGCTAAAGAGCGTATGCAAGCCGTAGGCTTAAACACAAGTGACATCCAAACACCCAAAAGCAACCCTATTCCTTGGATTAATACCTATCTTAACTCTGATAATGTCCAAGTAGCACCTCAAGAAACTGAAATTAGTTCATATCTAGTTGGTCAAATCGACAGCAATGTCGCTGAAAATGCTTTTAGTGATTTTGAGTTATAAACGATGACTGTGATTAAATATAATAAGCATGTCATTGAAACAACAAGCAAGGATAAAAGCATTTTAGAAATACTTGAACAAAATCAAATTTCACCCAACTTTCAATGTCGCAATGGCATCTGTGGGACATGTCGCTGCAAATTAATAAAAGGTCATATTCACTATCTAAAAATGCCTTTGGCCTTTACTAAAGAAAATGAAATATTAATTTGCATTGCAAATGCTAATCATTTTATAGAGTTAGAGACATAAGAATTTATAGAAATCAGACAGTCAAACAACGTTTAACTAAATAAAAACCAACAGTAACCGCAAGCATTGAGATAATAACGCTCAATACAATATAAGTCATCGCCTTTGTCCATTCACCTTTTTGAAACAACATCAGTGCATCTAAACTAAAACTAGAAAAAGTGGTAAACCCGCCTATAAATCCGGTAATAAGAAGTGCACGCGCATGATGTGTTGAAACGTTTACCCAAAAGCGCTCTTCTAATAAAAATGCAGCAACTATTCCAATAGCAAAACAACCAACCACATTAACGATAAAAATGCCAAAAGGAAAAGACTTTCCCAAAAGCTTAGCCCCTAGTTCTGATACACCAAAACGACATACTGAGCCTACGCCACCACCGATACCAACAAATAATAAAGTTAACATATTTTCTCCTTTTAAGTTTAATTCTTACCTAATAAATTAGGCGTCATCAATCTTAAAGGATAGTTTAAGCTTTTTTCTCAAAATAGCTTAGGAAGTACGCCATTTCCTGCGTAAAATTGTACCATAAATTATAGATATTTTACATTGACCAAATGATAAACTTTTACTTTTTTTATGATATGCAGCAAATTTATTAGTTAATAGCTTTCTTTTATGATATAAAAACGCCCTAACAAAATAATTAACTCGTTAATGGAGGCTAACGATGATGACAGAAAAAGAACTACTAAACATGCCTGAAGATGCGTATATGAACGAAGAGCAGCTAGCTTTTTTTAAGGAATTATTACTTCAGCAAAAACAAGAGTTAACTGCAGCAATAGACGATGCTAAAAAAAGCCTGGCGGAGTCTGAACGCAATACCGATTTAAATGACGTTGCAACGTCTCAAGAAATACAGCAGCTTTACTTACGCACAGTAGACCGCCAAAGTAAACTCCTACGTAAAGTTAATGAATCACTTCGTCACATAGAAAACGGTGATTATGGCTATTGTGAGCTAACAGGTGAACCCATAGGTTTACAGAGATTATTAGCAAGACCCACTGCTACTTTGTCAGTACAAGCAAAAGAAATTCAAGAACACCAAGAAAAAACTCAAGGGATTATCAAAGCATAATCTATTCTAAAAATCAGGTGTTCATCGACCTTCTTTGTTATGCTTTTCATCAAACAAGCGATCGCCTGCATTAGCGGGGTGATCGGGATCGTCACTGATTTCTAAATATTTATTACGAATTATCTTTTCATCTACATATAAAGTAAAACGATAACCAACATACATAGAAATTGCCAGCATAATAATAATTATGATATACCACATTTTATTTTCCTCTAAATTAATTAATAGAATGTATGCTCATTATTCTTAAGAGTATCTTTATCTAACTTAGCTTTATTACGCCATGCCACACGAAAGCCCCAAAATTTATAGCTAATGATCAAAATCATACTTAACACAGTAATATAGAACATACCCATCAAACTATATGGTGATGATGAAACATTCCAAATCGTTAGGCTTTGACTACCCAATCCAGCATTTCCAACCCAACTAGAAGGCACAACAAAAGGGAAAAGTGCAAATGCACCTGCATACATCACCGCAGCAATAGACAATGCTGAACACCAATACGCCAATGCAGCATTTTTACCTTTCAATAACCATGCCAGTATCAACATCACATAACAAATAACAGGAACAAGCCACATCCATGTGTGTAATGTGTAATTATTCATCCAACCACCTGTTATAAGACTGACTTGGGTATTATAGGTAAGTGTTTGTGGCATCTGAATAACAATCATGCCAGGTAGCACCCATAGCAACATGAAAAACCCAAGTGTCATCAATATCAAACTAGATAAGATAAAGATATTTGCAAGTCGACGAAAATAACACCCCAACTCACCATCCAGACGGCGATTCAGATGCAAACAACCATGTGTCAGCGACATGCTTAGGACTAACAATGCAACTAATACAGCAAAGGGCGACAATACACTAGCAAAGGCGTTGCCGATATAGACTGAACGCATCATAAAATCATCATGATAAAACGGCAAGCCATAAAAAAGCGAACCCAACACCAATCCAAAAATAATCAAAGGAATGAAACTACTAATGAACAATCCCCAATCCCAAAATTTACGCCAACCATCACCCTCTAATTTACTACGGTAATCAAATCCTGGCGGGCGCAAAAATAAAGTAAATAGCGCAAGCAGTAAAGCTGGGTATAGCCCTGAAAAAACCGTACCATAAACAGCAGGCCAAATTCCAAAAAGCGCTCCTCCTGCAATAATAATCCACGTTTGATTACCATCCCATGTAGGAGCAATCGTGTTAAGTGCCAATCTACGCTCAATATCATTATCTTTAAAATTTTTATGCCTAGTCATAAAAGGCATCATAATGGTGACACCAAAATCACAACCCGCTGTCGTTGCATATAAAATCAAAATAAAGACGATAATCGCCCACCAAATCAGTTGCAAAGTAGTATAATCAAACAACATCAGACACCCCCTTTGTACTATCATAGCGACCGTTTCCCAAAGATTTAGGTCCTTTTCTTGCAACCTTAAACATAATAATTAACTCAATGATAAATAACCCAAAGTATAGCAAGGCAAAAAAAGCAAGACTCACGACAATGTTCCACGACACTAACGTAGAAACACCCAAACTCGTTGGTAATATACCATTTATTACCCAGGGTTGACGCCCCATTTCCGCGACAATCCAACCAGCTTCTGAAGCAATATAAGGCAATGGAATAGAGAATAATGATAGCCACAAAAACCATCGGTAACGCAACAAAGAGCGCCTTAGTACGTGTACTGCTCCAAAAGTCATCACAAAGAAGACCACACACCAGCAAGCAAGCATAATCCGGAAAGCATAAAAAACAGGCCACACTTGAGGAATAGTGTCTTTTACTGCTTTATTTAATTCTGCTGAGCTTGAATTGTATGGATCTTTTGCATGTGCTTGCAAAATAAAGGCGTAGCCAATATTATCACGATATTTTTTGGTTACCTCGTTTTTAGGATCAAATACTTCAAAATCTTTCGCAGTTGCATTACCATTTCTAACCCTCTCTAATGCTTTCAATGCCACTAAACCATCATAAATACGTTTTTCATTTTGCTGCATAATAGGTTTTAAACCATCCACTGTGGCTTTTAAATTATGGCCTGTAATCAGACTCAGCATCCACGGTATTTTGATATCAAAATAATTAATCTCATTCTCTTGTGAAGGAAAGGCAATCACTGACCACGCGGCAGGCGCTTTTTGAGTTTCCCATTGCCCCTCAATCGCTGCCATTTTAGCTGGCTCATACTTATCCACAGCTAAACCATTAGCATCACCCAAAAAGAAAATAAAAACAGATGAACATAAGCCAAAGCCCAATCCAACTGCAAGTGAGCGCATTGCAAAACCAGTGTTTCTTTTACGCAATAAATACCACGCACTGATACCCACAACAAAGGCAGCTGAAATCAAATATCCTGCAAAGGCAACATGTCCAATTCGAATTTGTGCCAACTCTTGCATATATAACTCACCAAAGCTTGTTAGTTGCATTTGCATGGTTGTTGGATTTAAAAAAGTTGCCCCTGGGTGTTGCATCCAGCTATTTGCAACCAAAATATTGACAATAGATAAGTTGGTTCCCAAAGCTAAGAAAAAGGTAATAAGCAAATGTGTCTTATTACTCACTTTATCCCAAGTAAAAAAGAATAAGCCAAATAAGGTTGCTTCAGTCATAAAGGCCGTTAAACCTTCAATTGCTAAAACCGTACCAAAGCTCTCACCGATAAAGCGCGAAAAATATGCCCAGTTTAAACCAAACTCAAACTCCATGGTGATGCCTGTCACCACACCCATCGCAAAATTGATGGCAAAAAGCTTACCCCAAAACTTAACCATATCACGATAGACAGGTCTTCCAGTTTTGACATAAGCAGCTTCCATAATAAACAAAATCCATGATAAACCTAACGTCAATGGTACAAATACAAAGTGAAAGATTGCTGTAAAAGCAAATTGACTACGTGATAAGTCAACAAACATCTGTGAGATATCCATCAGCATGTTTACTCCAAATTCTTGCTTAAGCTTTACTGCTGGGATTCTAATTACTTATGACGGGATTGCAAGCTTAACAGCAACTTAATTCTTTATGCATTTTATAATTTTTAGTTACTTGACAGCCTCTTTCCTTAGCTTTCTGGCAAGTTTATCTAACAATCCATTGACAAAGCGATGTCCTTCTTCTGTTCCTAATTCTTTTGCTTGATCAACATATTCGTTTAATACCACTTGATATGGTACATCTAAGCAATCTAAAAGCTCATATACTCCCAAACGTAACACCGCTAAATCAATTGGGTTAATAGATGATAAATTGTTTACAGCATACTCATTGATCTTACTATCAATTACTTGTTTATTTTTATCCACGCCATCTAGCAAACGGTAGAAAAAATCCCACTCCACAGCATGACGATCAACATTGTCTGTATAAAACTGTAGCTTCAACTCGTTAATTAAAGTATCAGCAAGCGATTGTTGATAAAGAGCTTGAATAGCATGAAAACGCGCACGTCTGCGCTCTTTTATTTTTAAAGACATCGATAAAACCTTATAGTATGATGATTCGTTTAAAATACGACCGCAAATTATAACGGATTGCCCATTAATGTGATAGCCATAATTATTTTTTTCTCTATACACAATGTTTTTTACTACCTTTGCTTTATTGTACTTTTTTTGTGGACTATTATTTCCGGCAGCAACTCTTTATGCATCTGCTGCAATTGAAGATAAAGCCTCGGCATCTTCTATGATGAGTTTTATAAACATGGGCTCTGCTATGCTCTTTGTCATTCTAATGGGATATTTACCAGGCAATCCACTAGAACAGCTTATATTAACTATCACGTTATTTTTAACCATTTTGTTTGCCTCTGACATACACTATCTTTATAAAAAAAAAAAGAGGTAGTGTCTTACTTTAGAACATTTTAGATATTTCTTCCGCTAAAATGCGAGTTTCTGTAAGAATAATTGCTTCACTGTAATTAAGGAAATTGAATAATTTTTCTGTATTACTTTGATTGATTTCATCAGTATTTTTTATATAGGATAACATCACCAAAATCTGTCTTAGGTATTAGAACCAGCAATAAAATGACATATAAGCACCATAAAATAAGGCTTAACCACCTTGATTATATTTCGATCTTGCATTTATGTCACTTCTTCCACATAGCCCACATTAGTTATACTGTTAGTAACACTTATCTTATTGGGTCAAATTTCTATGGACTTAAGCACTAAACCGAAACGCCATCGTTATGCTGTCGAAATTATCAGCTTGGCAGTATGATCATATCATCGGTTCAATGATATCTATCACGAAGTTACAGAAAGGCTAGCATTTAGAGGAACTCAAGTTAGCCATGAAACGATTAGAAAGTGGTGCAATAAATTCTCAAGCACTTTTAGTGATGTTATTAAAAAGCAGCAACGTAAACCAACAGATAAATGGCATCTAGATGAGATGAACATTACAGTAAATGGTGAGTATTTTATTCTCTAGCATGCAGTTGATTCCGAAGGATTGGAGTTGGATATCTTTGTACAAAAGTATCGTAATAAGAAAGCCGCTATTCCTTTTTTTAAACCGCTTGCTTGGAAATTATCCTGCCCCGAGAGTTCTGATTTCAGATAAGCTAGCAAGTTATACTAGACCAGTTAAGAATATGATGGCAAATACTGAGCCTCTCTGGTAAAGTTTAAATCCCCCAGAGGTGTTCAGCAAACTGTTAATCTCACGGGCAAAGTGCGTAATATTTTTGCCATTCCAGTTGATAGATATAAGAATTCCGCTAAAGAGCAACGTTATCAATTTAAGTTGGCAAAAAAGACATGGGATCTAGCAGCACAAAATATTTGCGCCTAAAATTTGTAATCCTGATCATTTATACACCTTTCAAAACTTAAGTTGACGGGACCTATGACGGTGCCGATTTATGATTCCAGTCCATTACAATTACCTCTAATCTCTACCCATGTGTCCTGACAAAAAATGGAATTATTTTTTTCAGAAATAATCACAGATGGTGGCAATTGAAATTTTGAAGTAATCAAGTTAAAGTCTATTGGTTTTTTTAAATCACACTTCCAACCATCTTTGTCTATGTAAAATCCTTTTCCTTCCAATCTAAAGTTTGGAGGAGGATCTGATAACTTATTTCCTGCATCAAGCAATGCCTCAACAATAGGCTCAAGGTTACTGTATGGTTTTGAGTTAGGTTTTGGAGATGCTAGAATTATGATCTTCATATTATTTGCTGCCCTCTAACATACGATTACTTAATGGGTAGCTAACTACTGGTTTAGCTACATTTTCATACTTATCAATATACAACTGAGGTAACCCACCTTTGCCATATTGAGGATTTGCCCGACTAATTCCAAAAGCCGCTGGGGTATCCTTTACAATTTCAAAAGCAGTCACTCCAGGACGATACAGTCCATTTCTAGGTGAAACTTGCAATCCTTGAAATAATTCTATAGCATTCAATTCAGTTCTACGAATTGCGCTAGATGTTGTAAAAAAACCAGTTACTCCAGGCTCGCCAGCATAAACCACAGTGCCTTTCTTAAGAAGAATGTCTCTATATTTATCAACTCCTGGGTAATCCCTGCTTCCTTGAAAACTTTTTGCTAAATCAGATGGGAAAACTCTACTGACATTACCCGTAGTTTTCCCAGTTGCAACACTTGCCTTAACATTCTCCGCAATCACCTTGGGTGCAACAGCTTTAGCTAGTAGCATTCCGCCTTTTACATAGGTACCACCATATAACAATCCTAATCCTAAAGATGCCGCGGTGCCCGTATAGTAGGCAGCCGCATTTGTCAGTCCATTTTCATAACCAAACCCTGTTAAGCCAAATGTCGTATCATCCATAAAACCATTGGCAAAATGGGTGGCTAAACGTTTGATATAATCCGATAAATCCAGTCCTGTTTGTAGTTGAAGGCTATGTAACGGTCGACTATTATGAAACGCTTTGAAAACAAATGGTGTAAGATCCTTAGCGCATCCCCATATAGCGAATAGGCAGACATATGAGTAAAAACAATTAACCCATTTATCTAAGTTGGAATATTTAGCACATCCTTTAATCCCATCTGCTATTAAATCATACAGTCCAGTTGGATCAATCACATTAACTGGGTTATTGCTCGCATAGGCATAAGGGTGTACATTTCCACCTGCTAAAATATCTAAAGCATCAGGCTGTAAATATCCACCAAGCTTAGGGTGAA